>JAFSXL010000084.1 GCA_017444125.1 Rickettsiales bacterium
GCAACGCCAATGTTTTATAATTGCCAAAAATTTAAAAATTTGCGGGTCTTTACGCCAAAGCCCCTGCGCACGAAAAGCACTTTGCACCACTGGACGTGCGGGGCCTTTGGCATGCGCGGCCGCTGCCGACCACCTTCGCCCTTGACAAGTCAAGGCCTGCGGCCGCGCAGAAAAAAAACCAATCATTTCACAAAATAATGCCCAAGCTTTGTATCAACACTTTTTGGTTGCATTGCTTCGTCGTTATCAATGCTGATTTTTGTCCAATCATTAGGATAGATACTAAATGAAGCCTGCAAGATATCTTGGCTAATTTTACCATCATCTTTGTAAAACCTGTTCGGACAAACTACAATTTTGTTCGGATTTTTATTTAGCATTCCTGCCCAAATTGCAAATGTTGAGTTTGAAACAATATTGTGCTTTGCGCTTGATGATAATATCAAGTTAAGATATGGCTTTTCCAGTGGGTTAATATCAACATATGTATGTGGCTTATTGGGTTTGAAATATTTTTTTGCACCTTCTATATCATCTGAAAAAATATAATAATGCACATCTTTCATCTTGTCAAAAACATTCATTGCCTTTTTGTAGTAGTCAAAGTTGCAGATATTATGTCTTTTGTATTGAAGGAAATCACCAAGTCGGATATTCACAACGACAGAATTTTTGTGTGATTGCATTTCTTTTATCATTGCAAGATTTTTCTCATCCAACTCATCTTTGTATTCATCAGACAATGTTGTGAACATTCTTTGTATGTCCTTTTCATAATCCTTGAAATATTCTGCATTTTCTAATACCTGCTTCATGTAAAAGCCAATGTCTCTATCAAAGCATTTTTCAGTATAGTCATAGTCGTTTCCGTTGCATATTTCATACTTAACCAATGCTGATTTGTTTTTTCTAATAAATTGTTTTTCTAAAAAGTTTGCATTCCATTTCTCCGCATTGACATCAAATTTGTCAAAATACCATCTCACCCAAACCCTATTTTTCTGATTTTTCTTGGCCTTTTTTTCTTCTTTATCAAGCATTATTGTATCATATAAAACCTTCATGCCAGTTTTCTTTTCAAGGGCATAACCAAAGGCCGCCTGATACAACTGGTTTCCAAGACCTCCCCACAATCTAATAATTCTTGTGTTCTTATATTTATTGTTTAGATATGCTGTATATGAAAAAAAAGCTGCAATCAATAAAACGAGTGCAACAACTGGAACATATATGTATACTTTCTTGTTGAATTTACCACAGCTCTTCATGCATTATTAATCCTGAAACATCTTAACTAACTTCAACAACTCATCAGCATTTTTATAATCTACCTCCAATTTACCACTGCCATCTTGGTTGAGTTTGAGTTTCACATCAAATCCGCTGTTTTGTTTGAGGTAGTTCTCAATGGCCCGCAGGTTGTCATCAATGGACTGTTTTTCCTCTTTTGTTAGCTGTGGTGTTTCGGAGCCACTATCATCCTCTTCTATATTGTGTTCTTCGCTCTGTTTTTGAAGAGGACTATACATCTGTTTTATTATGTCAAATGTGATATTTGCTGGGTCTTGGCTGTCGTTTTCTTCTGCGTTTTCTTCCTCCTTACCACCATTGTCAATAAGCTTTTCCAGCTGACGAATTGACAATTGTTTTGTGATTATATCATCAAGATATTTTGATGGATCGTCCGTTCCAAGCAGAACTTTTGCGTGTCCCAATGTGATGTTTCCATTTTTGATTGCGATAATAATCTCACTTGGTAGATTTAGAATTCGCAATAAATTTGTGATATGGCTGCGGCTTTTGCCTACTTCCTTAGCCAGTTGGTCGTGCGTGTAGCCAAAATCTTCAATGATATGCTTGTAGCCATTGGCCTCTTCAACAGGGTTCAGGTCTTCTCTTTGAACATTTTCAATGATGGCATTTTTTAGAATGTCCTTCTCTGCAATGTCAATTATGACCGCTTTTATCTTTTCCAGACCAGCTAATTTTGTAGCACGATAGCGTCGTTCACCTGCAATGATGATGTATTTTCCGCTGTTCTCATTTTGTCCTTTGGCAACAATTATTGGCTGCAACAATCCACTGTGCTTGATGGAGTTGCTAAGCTCGCGCAATTTGGCATCATCAAACATTTTACGTGGCTGATTTGGATTTGGAATGACATTTTCAATCAGCAATTCTTTCAGGCCAAAGCTATTGTTATCATTTATGAATGTGCTTTCGTTGTTATCCAATTCCTCATCATCAATGGCGAGCAAACTTGCTATGCCTCGTCCGAGCTTTCTGTCAGTCATTGACTGGTGGTTATAAGTCGGTTTGTAAAAATCAAGTTAATTGTGAAATTGTGGTTGCGCGGCGCGGAGCGCGTTTGGCCGCCGAGCGCAGCGAGGGGGAGCGTAGCGGTGCCAAACGGCGAGGGCGTGGCCTCGGGCGGCGCAACACAAAAAAACATAATTGACATTTTATTTTCTAATTTTACTGTCAAATGTGGGCTTAAAAAAGGACATTAAATTGCTGAAAAAATATAGCCAAGAGGATGCCGAAAATGAGGGCAAGCTCACAATTTTTACGAAGTTAGCGAGCACAAAATTTGCACTCGGCGCAGTGCAGGAGAAGCTCATCAGATTAGCGGGCGAGCGCGTGATTGATATTTTGATGCATGTGCCATCTGATTATGAGCTCGCGAAGGAGGTTGGCGGCATGCACGAGATAGCTGACGAAGAGCTTTGTTGTCTTGAACTGATTGTCACAAAAATACCAGCTTTTTCTTATACGGCGGCCATAAGCAAAAGGCCAGTCGTAATTTGTTGCAAGGCCGTTGATGGAGTTGATGTGAAGTTGATGTTTTTTCATGCATTTCCGCGCATGATGGAAGGATTTTATGTCGGACGGCAGCTATTTTGTAAGGGCAAATTGAGCATTGGTGGCAAAGGCAAACTCACCATGATGCACCCAAAAATTATCAGCAAAAGCGCGTCCAGCTTTGTCAAGTTTTGTCGGCTAAATCAGCTGGAAGAAGACGGTTTGGATGTAACGCAAATGCACTTTAATGAAATTACAACGATTTATCCAATGACCGAGGGGCTCCGTCATATATCAATAGTGTCTGTGGTGCAGAAAATTCTAAACAGCAAACTGGATTTGTCAGAACTTGACGGTGTGCTGGAAGGACTGCCAACATTCAAGGAGGCTCTCATACATTTACACTTTCCAGAGCGGATTGAGGACATTTGCAGTGGCTCTATTTACAGGAAGGAACTGGAATTTGCGAAGGTTGAAATCTACAAAAAAATGCTGGATATAATGCTAAAACACCTTGATTTGGAGCATGGCGTGTCTATAAAAGGGGACAGGCGACTGGTTCGGGTACTTGTCAAAGGCTTACCGTTTAAGTTAACAGATGAGCAAATACAGTGCGTGAAGGACATTTTTGCAGACCAAGCTAAACCAAGGAAAATGTTTAGAATTATTCAAGGTGAGACAGGCAGTGGTAAAACTTTGATAGCTATTATAGCTTGCTTGAACGCAATTGAATGCGGCAAAAAGGCGATAATTATGGCACCAAATGCGCTACTTGCCAGACAACATAATGAGAATATCAAGAAATTTTGCAGAGGAACTGGTGTGCGTAGTGAATTTATTATAGGGGATACCCCACAAAAAGAAAGGAGAGACATCCTCTCGCGCATGAAGTTGGGCTATGTTGATATCCTTGTAGGGACGCATACGCTTTTTCAGGAGAAATTTGACATGCCAAAGGAAGTTGGGTTAATTGTCATTGACGAGCAACATAGCTTTGGGATTGAACAACTAATGTAGCTTGTCAAAAAGTGTGCGCAGGCGGACATTTTGATGATGTCTGCTACACCTATGAAGTACACAAAAACAATGGTGGATAATGATAGAATTGCTATTTCGGTGATTAAAAATCGGCCGAGCGGTAAGAAACATGAGCCGATCATTCGTGAAATTGACCTTGATGAAAAGTATGATATTCTGATCGGTTGGTTGAAGAAAAAAATAGGGCAGGGTGAAAGGGTCTTTTGGGTATGCCCCCTCATCAACAAGAGCCATAGGTTAAAGTATATGGACGTTCATACGAGATATCGTGAGCTATGCAAAGTGTTTGGTGAGAGTGAAGTTTTGCTTATCCATGGAAAGATGACGCAGGACAAAAAAGATGAGGTGCTGAAACAATTCAAGGATGACTTTAGCAAAAAAATTATGGTTGCGACGCAGGTCATTGAGGTTGGTATAGATATTCCACACGTCAACATTATGGTGATTGAAGATAGGGAGGTGTTTGGGGAAGCCCAATTTAAGCAACTTGTGGGAAGGGTTGGTAGGGGGTAGGGGTTGTTGGGTTTGCGGCGGGTCTAACTTTCCTGAGTTTAGGTTTCTCACTGCTCCCTCACTTCTGTGAGTAGACCTATATTTAGGTATGTACGACGCACTTCCTTTTGTTGACTCTTGGATAGTAGGGGGAGGGGGGGAGGTCGGTGGTAAGAAAATGTGTTATTGTTATGAAGTCTACGTATTAGCTTTAGGGTCCCTATTTCTTATAATCAATCTCCGATTATGTTCCTGAATAATTCTTTGTTTGCATACAGCTCGTCTGCAACGGTATTATCTATCGGGTTCAATCCCCTGGCATCCAATAACGTGTTTAATTCTCTCAATTTATTTACAGTGGTCTGTGCTGGTGTGATTAGAGTCGAATACTTTTCGACTGCCAGGCGTGGATCGTCTTCTAGAATTCCGCGGTTAACAGCCCTATGATCGTAATCCTCCAACGCGCGATCTAACAAACGTGTTAGTGATTCACTTAGGGATAAGTAAACCTTCTTCTTTAAACCTGGGTAGACTCTTTCCATTCCTTTACGGACACGGTCGTTCTCATGTGCTACTCCGCTGTATGGGTGGTTGTGGATGACCGTGGACATTTCATCTAAAAATGAGTTTATTAGTGTTACTGTGTGGTTCACGCATTCAGAATCGTCTCTGGTTAAACTCCCCTTTTTTAAGCTTATGGACCTGATGCTATCTGTGAGAACACTTATTACGTCGTAGATGCGGTAGTCTGTCGTAGGGTTCAATGCATTTAAAGCTTCTGACACTGCATCGTGGGAATTTGCCAAATTTTGGTCGAGCTGCCTCATCCTTTGTAGATTTATGGTAAACCTTTCATCCTTGGCCAACTTATCAGGGTTATAGACAACGGGCTTCTTCACCACGCGCTCCACGTGGTTAAGGATGTAAGTCGATATGTCCTCGAGATCAGCGATAACGGCGTTAACATCCATATCAGCATTTGGTAAATCACCCTTTAGCACTCGCTGTAACTTTGCTAGCTTTCGCAACATGAGGACGTCATCCTCGTCTAGCTGGTTTGATCCTGAGCGGGACCGCCTGAAACCACGGTATATCTGATAGCCAACTATACATTTCACCATCGAATTCGCGACGCTGGACTGGTTAAGAGCTCCGGTGTTGGCTATGTTGTTTATCTGCGCTATATTTAATAGAGGTCCAATACCCCCGTTGTCGTTCCCCCCGCCGCCCATGATAGTGTAAGCTTGATTCCCCGTCGCTTGCAGTGCCTGCTCTATGCCTTGTTTGAGTGCTGCTTGATAGTTCGCATTGTAAGGTGGTACGCTGACCCCATCCCAAGCTATTGCGTTGTTTGGGTCCTGGGGCACTCCCCCGGGGTTGAAGTCGAACTGAGTATCCGTTAGTTTAGGGGGTATGGCCTCCAAAATTCTGAGTAGCTTCGCTGGCGTGACCTCCTGCACTATGGGAGCCTGGTTATGGCTCTTCGCCTTTAGCATCCTTTGGTATCTCGCTATTCTCGTTGACATAAGCTTCAATGTTTACACTCCTATACCTTCCCTCCTCAATTTCTCGCGCAGTCATAGTGGCGGGTGGTGGGATACCATTAGCTCGACCGCGCGTGCATTTTCGTAGCGGGGTCGGCAGGCCTTTTCCCCCCCCCCCATCCATAACTTCCTATCCATAACTTATGGATAAGTTGCTAACAGATCAAGAAGAATCACAAGTATTTTACATTTTTTTGTTATGCTGTCAAGGGGTTTTTTTATTTTTTTTATTTTTTTTTCTTATAACGTGTTTTCTATTATTTTTACTACCGACATACACTGCGTTTTATCAAAAACTGCGTTCCTTATTGTGTCTTCAAGTTTTTCAATTAGTCTGTCCTTTGGCAACTGGCGTGAGCCAAACCGCGGATTGACCGCGGCGACTATTTTTTTTGCAATCTCCTTCATCGCGACAATGTGAGAAGGCAATGTCAAATCAAATACTCCTATTGAATGGATTTTAGGCTCCGATACAAGTTTCCCTTTTTTATCAAACGAAACTGCGCAAATGATAATTCCATTCTCTGCAAGGGCTCTTCTTTCTTTGAAAATTCGGTTATTTTCATCCAGCAGGCGATTTCCGTCAAGACAAATTGCCGGACTGGAAAAATTGCCGAGTTTTTCAATGCTGTTGCCGTTGATTTCAACAATGCACCCATTTTCTGGCGTGATGACATTTTTAATACCACACTTTTTTGCAAACTTTGCGTGCTCGTGAAGTGTTAGCCAATCTCCATGCATTGGAATAAAGTTTAGTGGTTTGACAAGCTGATACATCTCCTTCAAATCACTCTGATATGCATGCCCTGAAACATGAACCAAATTGTTTTTTGCATCTACAATGTCAACCCCTTTGGCTATGAGCGCGTTGACTATTTCACTGACATCAAGCTCATTTCCAGGGATAATGCGCGATGAAAAAATTACACAGTCCTTCTGTTGAAGTTTGAGGAATTGGTGCTTATTGTTTGCGAGCTTCCACATGCTGGCATTTTGCTCACCTTGACAGCCAGTTGACAGGACAAGCAACTTCTCACGTGGCATCTTGCGCGCGTCACGAACATCAAGATAATCTATGTTTTCCAAATAGCCACTTTCTTGTGCTATTCCAATGATTTTTTTCATGGATGTGCCAGACAAAACAAGCCGTCTGCCAGTCGCATTTGCCACGTCATAAATTGTCTTTATCCTTGAAATATTTGACGCAAAAGTTGTAATTACAACCATGTGTTTTTTCTTTTCTACAATCTTTTTTAGGCCATCAAATAGTACTGCCTCGGACCTCGTTTCGTTGTTTTTCATGCAGTTTGTGCTATCACTTACAAGCAATGAAATTGGCTCTTCTTGCGCAAGTTCAGCTATCCTTGTTTTGTCGCTTGGAACCCCGAGGACAGGTGTATTGTCAAATTTCCAGTCACCCGTGTGAAAAACTGTGCCTTTGTCAGTTTTGATATAAACCCCGTGGGCCTCTATTGTAGAGTGCGTCAGTGGAATTAGTTCAACATCAAATGGGCCAATTTTGAAACGTTTTTGTTTGCGTCCGCTTTTGATTTCATTTATCTTCAAATTTGGAGCAATTGGCTCGTCCAGAGCGTCAACTTTGAGAAAATTTTTCGCAAACGTTGTAGCATAAATAGGGCAATCAAGTTTGGAATACATCTTGCAAACTCCACCAATGTGATCCTCGTGCGCGTGAGTAATTATCAGGCCATCAAGCTTGATTTTGTTGTTCTCCAAGAATGCCAAATTTGGCAGCATAATCTCTACACCCGGTGTCTTTAAGTGGTCGGCAAAGCCCAGTCCGTAGTCAATTCCAAGCCAGTGTCCTTTGTAGTGATATAGGTAAAAATTTGTTCCGATGCAATCGCATCCACCAACAACAACAAATAAAAATTTATCTTTCCATGCCTTTAAATCTAATTTTGTAGGGAGTTTCTGCATATAATGATTTTTTGCTTAAAATTTAATTAACAGCAACTGGATATTCGTATTTTAAATTAAAGTCAATAGTGAATTTTTGTTGCGCGGCGCGGAGCGCGTTTGGCCGACGAGCGCAGCGAGGGGGAGCGTAGCGGTGCCAAACGGCGAGGGCGTGGCCTCGGGCGGCGCAACACGGGTTTTGAAAAAAAGTTGCAGTATAAACCTCAAAAAAATTTA
>JAFSXL010000085.1 GCA_017444125.1 Rickettsiales bacterium
TCGTTATTTATATGCCAACTTTTTTAGACACAGGAAAAAATTACAAGTGGTTTGTCCCAACAAACGTCATTTTTGGTAGCGGCGCAATTAATCAATTAGCCGACAATCTACCGGAATGCACCAACATTTTGATTGTAACATCAAACGGGCAGAGTGCTAAAAAAAGTGGCGCGCTGGATAATGTTCTCGCGCAGCTTCAAGACATGGTTGCAGGAGAGGATGAGGAAGGCAACGAGGTCAAAATTGAATACACAATCTTCAACGAAATTGAGCCAAATCCACTGAAAGACACGGTCATGAGAGGAGCACAAGTTGCTCGTGAAAAAGGTTGCGACTTGGTGCTTGCAATTGGTGGAGGAAGCGTCATGGATGCCGCAAAGGCCATTTGTGTCATGGCTACAAATGATGGCGATTTGTGGGACTATGTTGCATTTGGAACAGGTAAAAAACAAGAGCCAGAATATCTTGGCTTGCCATTGGTTTGCATCACTTTAACATCTGGAACAGGTAGCGAGAGCGACACAGGCGCAGTCATTACTAACCCAGAGACAAACGAAAAAACTGCATTCTTCGGAGAGTTCCCAATGCTTGCAATTTGCGACCCAGACCTGACAAAGAGTGTCAATCCAAAATTCACAGCATTTCAGGGATTTGATGCACTATTCCACAGTACAGAAGTTTTCATTGCAAATTCCGCCAACTTAGCAAGCGACATGGTGGCAAAAGAAGCAATTAGAAATATTGGTGGTTTCTTGGCGCGAGCAGTAAAGGACGGCAACGATCAAGAGGCTCGCGAGAGAGTGGCTTTCGCATCATCGTTATCATCGTTCTCAATGAATTTTGGAACATGCACCAGTGAACACTCATTAGAACACGCGCTTTCAGCATATCACCAATCACTGCCACACGGAGCAGGATTGATAATGATTTCCGTAGCTTACTACACACACTTCATTGAAAAAGGTTGTTGCCCTGACAGATTTATCAAAATGGCAAAGTTGTTGGGAAATAAGGACGCCAGTGAACCAATGGATTTTGTTAAAGAGCTAAAAAAGCTGCAAGAGAACTGTGGTGTTGTTGACTTGAAAATGTCTGATTACGGTATCACTCCTGATGAATTTGAAAAGATGGCTAAAAATGCTATGGACTGCATGGGACTTTTATTTCCATACGATAGAGTGCAACTGTCAGTTGAGGACTGTGTGAAGATTTATCAGCAGTCGTATAAATAGATCTTCATATCTACACAGGTTATCAATGCAGTTCGCCTGGTATCTTGATTTAAAAAAATAAATAATTTGCAAAAAGTTTAAGATATATCACGAAAATATTTATCACTATTTCGCTCACAATTATTATTTGATTATTATTTTTTATATCACACATATAAGCATAAATTTATGAGTCACCACTTTCAAGTAAAGGACTTTTCCTCAAATAAATCAACATTATTAAGAACTGTAATTTTTACCTTCGGACACTACTGGATTGATGTTTTGAGTAATCACTTTATAACTGGCGCATCAATACAATCAGCAATGATTGCCAGCGTAGCAGGACCAATTCTGAATGCCATTTGGTATTACATTCTTGACAGGATGTTCTTCAACTACATTTTATCAAAACATAAATAAACATTATTGAACACACATGCATCGTTGTGCGCTGTTAAGATTATACTTTGGTCGCGATTGATCTGCTTGTTTTGGCGGATAATTATTATACACACTATTCATGGCAACCTGCTGCTGCCCGGTTAAAATTCCAGTTTCTTTTCTCAAAACCTTTGAATTGCCTCTCAACGACCTAACTCCAGCTTCAAAACCTCGTTGCGTTTTTGTTTCATATTCTTTTGCAACTATGTCTGTAATCATCTTAAATCTCTCAAAACCTTTCTGTATTTTTTCGGCTTCCTCATTATATCCCGCTCTCTTTAAACTCCTACACAATGCTACAATTTTCGGCAACAGCATGATGGTTTGTATCGCCATAAGTGTTATAGTAAGTGCAGGAATTGTTGGTAACACGCCAAATGTCATAAGTGTGTTAACACACATTGATCCAATCATCAACACTGACGTTACTGTACTATACGTGCTATTCCTGCCATTTACTTCCTTATCCTTTTTATTAACGCCAGCAACTATACTTTGATATAGCTGTTCATCTTCCGAACTGCAATTTGGATGCCTTAAACGATAAATTATAGATGCCTTTACAACATCCTCTCGTCGCATAATCAATTCTCCATTTGACGAAAATTGAGGTTTAGCACCTAATGATTTAGCGCATGTGATAAAATCTTGCATTACAGATGGATTTATTTTTTTTGTATCCATCTTGATTTCGTCATCTATTGAGCATGCAAAAAGTTGCCCACCCATAGCAAATTGTAGAGGACTTTGATTTGTTGATTTAACGATGTTGCTCCAACTTTGCTGTAATTGCTGGAACGCTTCCGAAGAACTTCTAAAGTTATCACGATTCTTAAAGAATTCCGCTGCATTGTTTGCAACAACTTCAATCGGCACTTCGGGCAGAGGTGTCTTTATACCAGCATCTTTAGCTATTGCATTTGCAAGAGCGTAATATTTTTGTTCTGATGTATATGCCTTCTTTGCATTACTATTTTGTTGCATCGGCGGCCCTTTTTGCATAAGCTTTTCTATTCTATTAAAAATCACAAAATTGTCAAACATTTTTCAATAAAGATTACCCCTCCCCCTACCCCCACACAACTACTCAAAATCATAATATAAAGTTTTAATTTTTTAGTTTATCGTTGTTAAGCAACAATGAGCGAATTTGTCAGAAAAACAAAGCGCAGATAAAAATACAAACCACGAGATATTATCCTCATGCCTCGCAAAAAACAAATCTTGACTTTTATGCTATTATAAGAAAATTCAAACGTGGCTTCTACTCTATCAAAGCGACAGTTGCAAATCGGTGAAGAAATCAAAAGAAATGTGTCCGTGTGGCTAAATGACATGATTGACACAAAAATTGATAATGACTTTTTAACCATAATGCGCGCAACCGTTAGCAAGGATTTGAGATATTGTAAAATCTATTTCAGATGCCAAATTGCAAACAAGGACAAATTTCAGCAGATACTTGATGGATGTACAAATGAGATTGCAAATTTGGCCTACAAGCAACTAAAATTGCGTGTTCGTCCTGATATACGTTTTTGTTTTGATGAAGTCCTTGAACTGATTGATAAGGTTAAAAAAACACTGAAAGATAACCATATTGACTACAAAAATGAGGAGTAAATTTACAAAAAAAAAACACGGGCAAATATTAGCCAAGAAATCACTGGGACAGAATTTTTTGCAAGATGTTGCCGTTGTTGAACGCATTTGCGGTAGCACTGAAATAGCTGATAAAACAATTCTTGAAGTTGGTCCCGGAACTGGTTTTTTGACACGACAAATTATAAAGTCAAAACCAAAAGAGCTGGTTTTGATAGAAAAAGACAGCAGGATGATTGACATTTTGAATGGCCTGATTTCCGCAAACCCAGATGTAAATATCAAATTGTTCAATGAGGACGCACAAATGTTTAATTTATTTAAACATTTTGACAAAAAAATCACAATCATTGCGAATTTGCCCTATAATATTGGCACCACGCTTGTAATGAACTGGGTTGAACAAATTGAACAAATTGAACAAATGGTTTTGATGTTGCAAAAAGAGGTTGTTGAGCGCCTTTGTGCTAAGCCAAACAGCGGTGATTATGGCCGAATTTCAGTGCTCGTGCAGTCAGTTTGCAATGTTGAACATTTATTTGATGTCCGCCCAGAATGTTTTAATCCGCAGCCAAAAGTCATGTCTGCGGTTGCGAAAATCACGCCCAAATCTGCAACCGCACAACCGACACAGAAAGAGTATAAATATCTCAGTTTGCTTTGTAAAATAGCGTTCTCGCAGCGGCGGAAAAAACTTGTCAATGTGCTAAAAAATGATGCAAATTTTCAAAATATTTTCAAAAATTTTGACATTTACAGTTTTATCCCAGCGGATGCCCGCGCCGAGGACATAACTGTCAGCGAATACCTCAAAATAGTGCGCGAATTCTTAAAAACTAAACCCACAGGTCAATGAATTCTGTTTTATCATCACCTTCAATTTTTATTTTCCTTCTGTCAATAACTTTCTCGCTTTTATCGCCCTTGTTGACCTGCACCACCTCAAAGTCATATTCACCAGGCTCAATGCTATCTGTGCCAACAAAAATGTTGGATGGCAGCGACACCCACTGGCGATTGTCAACCTTTCCGCTGTCCTCAATAGCCTCTTGGCACACAGCAAATCCGGCAATTGCACCCAGCGTTGCAAGCAACTCAAAATCAGTATCCTTTGCGGCTATAATTGTACCATAAGCTGCCGTTAAGCAACCAAGATATTTCGCCTTCACAGATGTCATAATTGAACTACGTAATTCTTCAAGCTTTTCATTGAACTCAGTGTATGCAATTTCCGACACTGGCTCCGCGAGTACAATTTTATTAGTTTTAACAACGGTGCTGCCCTTCTTCACATTATAATAATACCGATAGTTCGTTGGTGTCAAGTCCATGTACGGCATCTCCACAAAAATGGACGAAGCCCCTAAAACACGTGATGCAAAGCTAATCAGGTCGGCGCCAATTCCCAAATCCATCTTTGTTATGTCAACTTTGTTCACCTTTTTTACATTCACGGCTCCCTCGCGCAAAACAACCTGTAAATTAGCACGCTTGTTTTGCTTTATCCTTTCAATTTGTCTGTTCGCAAAGTCAATCACATCCTTGACATACTCATTCTCCTTGTCAATCAGACCTTGGCGCACGTCCTTGTTGTCAAGATTTTTCACAAAATGCTCGCTGTTTTTATTGAAAAGTTTATACACCGCCATCCTATTCACAGCCACATCTTTAGCATCCTCATACAAGTGTTTGGCCGTTTGCAAGTCATATTTACTACAAATTTTTTCATGCAAAAACGCACCCCACAACCTCATCAGCAGGTCATCAATATAGAGCCGATCGTTCTTGGCAACATACCGACCGCGCAACCAGCTGTTCCATTCCAAAACGGTTGACCTTGCTGAATACAATTTCTGCCGTTTCTCCTTGTCTGTTAATGCCTTTTTCTCGGCTTGATTTTCTTTATTTTTTGAACCTTTTACAGCGCAAAAACCATTATTGAAGACATGATAACTTGCAAGCGAGCGGTAAAATCTTGTCAGCGAATTTTCGTAGCTTGTGCCATAAAAAACATCCTCGCCAACACCAATCATTGATGATATTTTGTCTGACACATCAACTGTGTACTGGCTTCTTGTCTTGTCAAGCGCCTTGTCAAACCAGTCAACGGCACTGCAATAATTTCCATTAATATACTGTGCATTTCCAACTTCCAAGTCCTTCAAAAACTCCGATTCCTCACCCGGCAAAAAACTCTTTTTTGAAGTAAGTTTTTCAATTTCTGCAACATCTTTTTTCGCAACAAGGTCGGTCAATAGCTGCTGGTTTTCGCGATACTGATGGCTTGAACAGCTACACAAAAAAAACACAAGAACGGCACACGCATTATTGAGTACGGCAGAAAAATAACGCATATTACCAACGATATCCTGATCTTTCCGAATACTTTGAAACCTTGTATCGGCCTCTCATTTTTTCAACGCCGCTCTCAATGTCGGTTATACGCAAGTTGACCGAATATTCTTTCAAGGTTTTACCCTCAAACATCTCAGGTTTCATATTGACATTTCCAAAAATTATCATATCCGCACCAGCGGCTTTACCAATACTTTTGACATCTTTTGCATCAACCATTCCGTCATTTTGATATCTAATTTCCTTCAAAATTCTATTCCTTGCTGCTTCATCTATAAGTACAACCTCACCACCGGCAGAGAGCTCATTCAACAATTCATCATTCAAATCCTGAATTGGGAAATACGCGTCAGCAGTGTTATTTTGTATCTCTGCCACAAACAGCTTTGGTTTTCTTCCTTTGAATGTCTTCAAATATTGCTGATAACCTTTGTGCGCCAGCATCTGCTTCATTATTGAGTTAACTGCGTTTGTTGTATCTGTCGCCAACCAACTATCAGTTATCTCATTTGCTTTTTCGTCACCCTGAGCGGTAGTCATTCTCTGTGCCTTCATTGATGGACCACAGGCAGTCAATGCCAAAGCGGTCAAAACTGTAACAAAACTCAATTTTTTCATACTAACAAACTATCAATATTAGATTTTACGTATTCAACCACGCGTGCCTTCATCTTTTCAATGGCCTGCTTTTTGTCGCGACCAGTTTCGTAAAGCTCAACATTCAACTGCCCGACCGTGTTGCTGCCTTTCAAACACATTAAACTGACTGACACCAAATACTTCTCAAACCCTTTGACATTCAAATATCCCTTCTCAATCAGTGCATTTCCAACAATTTTTCTGTCATACTTCTCATCATTTTCACCTGCAAGTTTATCGCGATTTTCAATAATTTGTTCTGTCAACACAGTTCCAAGATTAAACTCCTCGTCCGTAATCATCAACTTATATGTCAACGGCTCACCCTTCGCTGCGTAAATTTCATCCAACGAAACCTTTTCAGGAATTTTTTTGCCCGTCAAAAATAAATATCTTTTGTTTAGATCCTCACGCTGTTTATACATTGTTTTTAGTGCTGTAAAATGAACAGGTTTTTGCTCAATTGCAATTTGCATTTGGGTATCTACTGAATCAATATCAAATTTGATGTCATTCTCTACCTTTGATTTATCCAACACCGCATAAGCATAATGATTGCCGTTCATGTCAATATAATCTTCTTTAATAAACACACCATTCAGTATATCATCCGTTGTCTCATCGATATAGCTTGAAACACTTTCTTCAGCGCTATTGCCCTTCTGCTCTATCGTAGAATTAAAATTACCTTTTACACTAACATTAAACTGCTTTGCGATTTCATTGCGTGCATTTGAAAATGATGACAAAAGTGTACCCCCTTCCCCTACAGCACAAATTTCACCCTTATTGCAAAAAGCGGCTGGTTTGTTTATCCATTCTGGCAGAACCTCACGTGCATTGGCGACACCAGAAATTTCCAACGAACCGACAAAACCAACCACTACAGCAAATAGAATTGCGCCCTTAATCTTCATAATTATTCATTTTTTAAACCATCAACGAATTCTTGCTTCATTTGATCGTCTAAACTTGCAACTTTTTTATTAACAGCAGCTGCTTTTTCAGCACCTTTTCTCTTTATATTTTTAACCTTAGCATTAGCTTTTGCGTTTTGTTTCTTTATGTTGTTTTCGTTATAATTATTAGCAAGATTATCCAAGGTTGCTTTTTTTACTTTTACAACCGCATGGCAAGAATAAAGCTGGCTGTCCTCTTCTGCCCCCATTTTAACTTTGAAATTCTTTAATTCCCAGTAGCTCCTTACCGTTTCAATACCACCAAGTTTTGAATTTAAGTTTTTTTCAAGTGCAGCACCTGTTTGCTGGTCAACCTCACCATTTACATTCACAACATCATCAACAAAACGACTTCTGATTTTTTGCTTTATATCCGATACAACTTTTTCACTGGCTCTTGCTTCAGCGCCCTTTTGGCAAAGTGTCTTATTTAAATTCTCAAAGTCTCCAATAAAATATTTATACTCATCATCTCCGTTGCTTAAAACGCTTAAATTTTCAAGCCACTCTGGACGTTTATCAAGCGATGCATCTGCAATTGTGTACGTAAAATTTTCTCTTTCAGGCTCGTTTGAAGCACAACCAACAGCCAAAGCACTAACGGAAAGCAAAGACACAAAACCAATAACTTTTTTCATAAAAATATAATCCAGAACTCGCTGAAATAAAATTTTTATTTGTCAAGTATAAACAAAAAAATTTTTTAACAAAACTAAAAAAGAATAAAATCTCATACTTATTGTACGAATAGTAAGAGGAATAGTATAAATTATTTTTAATTGATATTTATTTCTTCTCTTCAAAAACATCCACGTGTTCGGCATTTATTTTCACTGGCCATATTGCCTTTCCAAATGCATTTACTGTGACTTCGGAACAACCATCTTACCAGCAAACATCAACCAACGGAACTATGCTGAAAATTGCAAAAAGCAGTTGGAATATTTCTCCAAAAAAATCAAGCAGACAGAGCCAATCACTTCCATCTATTTTGGCGGCGGCACACCCAGCATTTTGGATACAAATATCATTGCAGAATTGGTTGAGGATGTAAAAAACACTTTTGATGTCTCTGAAAATTGTGAAATTACTCTGGAAGCCAATCCGACAAGCTTTGAAATTAACAAGTTTGAAAAATTCCGTCAAGCTGGGGTAAATAGATTGTCCCTTGGCGTGCAGTCCATGGATGATATGGAATTGCAGTTTTTAGGCCGCAAACATACAGTGGCACAGGCAATTGCAGCAATTAATGAAATCAAACAAATCTTTCCGCGGTGGACTTTTGATTTGATATATGGTCTGCCAAAGCAAACGCTAACAAAGTGGTTGGATGAACTCGCGCAGGCACTGGCATTATGCTCACAGCACTTGTCGATATACACTCTGATTGTGGATGAAGAAACGCTACTCGGCCAGATGGTTGCGCGCGGTATTGTCATCCCAAAAACAGAAGACGAACTTGCAGATTTCTACGATGCTACGAATGAGTTTATCCACCAGAATTCCAGCTTAAAGCATTATGAGGTATCTAATTATGCAGTGTCAGGACAGGAAAGTCGCCACAATTTGGCATATTGGAACAGCGATGACTACATCGGTATTGGTGCTGGCGCGCATGGGAGATTGAAATACACAAACGGTCGGCGTTATGAGTTGCAAAACATTTTCAATCCTAAACAATGGAATGATAATATAGCGAACGGTAGCAATGGCCTTGAAGTTGAGCGCGCACTGACGGAATACGAACAGGCAGAGGAAATACTAATCATGGGACTGCGAACAAAGTTTGGAATTGATTTGAATGACATACGACGACGCTTTGGTTTTGATTTGATGAAATATTTAGATACCTCCAAACTTGCAGAATTTGCAGAGCAGAAGTTGTTAATATATGATAATAAGAGGTTAAAATTGACATATCAGGGATTGAAAATTTTGGATTTGATGGTAAGAACGATTATTATTAATTGACTTACTATTGATTTGTTATAATATTGTATCGGTTTTAATTTTATCATTATGTTCATAAGCGCAAGTAACAATAGCAATCATCATAATACAGGTACGCAATATAAAGGCGGTCTTGAAGAAGTCAACAGCGCAAACTCATCATCTTTGCATGAAACAACTATTGTCAATGATAATGAAATTGGCTATAGCAATAGTTTTTCAAAAACAATCAACGATCCAGCCGTTAAATCTCCAAACCATAATATCTCAAATAATAATTTACCTATTAGTAAAAACACAAGCAATAATATCATCAACAATATTTCAAATAATAATCTGCCCATTGAAAGCGAAAAATCTATTAATAAATCAAAAAAAAGTAAAAAAGAAAAAACAAACGTAATAAATAGCAATAACCAGAAGCAATTCGTTAACGCGCCGTCGAACAATACAAATTCTTTCATTATAAAGGATCCTTATTACAAGAAAAGTCAAAAAGAAACGAAAATATCTAAATCTTCAACCAACGAACACCTCAACCCTTATTATATTTCACTAAAAAATCAACACAATGATAAAAACCAAAATGAATTAAATAATGCTTTTTTGAATGAAAACAAAAATCATCCATTATGCTCCGATTTAGAGTATTATGGTGTAAGTCCGATCAAGACGGACAAAAAAAATCAAGAAAAAGAATTTAACTGCAATAGTAGTACTTTTATTGAAAAAAGAAGAAAACATATGTCATCGTCTGTTGATAGTTCAAGTATTTACAGTAGTAGCGAATATTGCAGCCATTGTGGCCACCGAATAAAAAAACGTATAAACAAAAGGAAATATAAAGCAAAATGCTGCTGTAACAATTGCTGCAACAATTGCTGTAATAATTGCTGTAATAATTGTGGTAATAGCTGCTGCAATATATTTTAGTTGTCCGAAAGTATCTAACCAATAACACTCAAAAACACCCCTTCCCTCTCACAAATCTCCTTTATCTCCTCCCTATCAAGCACAATCGCACTACCGCAGCTGATTGCAACACCTGCAAGGCCACATTCAACCGCTCTTTTGAAGGTATTAACACCAATGGTTGGGAGATCGGTTTTCATACTTTGGCCAACCTTACACATCTTTACAAGGACTGGTTTTGTCTTGCCCTTCAACTTATATCCACCACATCTGTGTATAAGTTCATCTGTGCCCTCGGCGCCTTCCATGCCAATTACGCGCCCATTCTGGATAATAATTGACTGCCCAATGTCAAATTTTGATATAGTATTTAGTATATCTCTCCCAAGATTGATGTCATTCTTATAGGACTTTGCCAAGTTTGAATTAATCTCATCCTTGCGACTGCACAAAATATCAGGAACAATCTCATGTGCGCCAACAATTTTGATACCAATATCCTTCAACAACCCCTGCGCTGCCGAGAGTAGCAAATCGTCTCCTTTTTGTCGTGAGAGACATATCTTTGCAAGATTTTTTACAACAGCAAGCATGAGTTTTAGATTATCAAGCGTAAATAATTTCATCTGCCGAATACCACGGAAACGCACACCGCCACAAAATACAACCTCCTTAGCTTTTATTTCCCGAAGCTTTTTAAGTATTCCCGCAACATTCTCCAACGGCATTGCATGCACTTTTAGCCCGTAATCTTTGAAAAAAGTAGCATTCTCATCATCGAAACAGATAATTTCAAAATCTCGCCCTTGTGCCGATAACGAATTTGTGATTACCCTTGGGAGCGTTCCATTGCCAGATAGTAGCACCAATTTGGATTTCATTTCCGTTTTTGTAGTTGTATTTTTTTAGATTGCAAGAAATAAAAAATAGTAATTACATAATTCTCATTATTTTAATAATACGCTTGACAATTATTTTTTTTCTATTTTTAGAAATTTTGTTAAATTTTTTTTTATGAAAAAAGCTGTAAGTTTAGTAGCCGCTCTTGCATTACTCGGTTGTGCTTCAACTGATGAAGAAACAACAACAGTAATGAAAGAAGAGGTCAAATATGTTGATGTTGTAAAGGAAGGCGAAATTGACACTGCTTCAATCAAAGCATTCAATGAGTTGTCACAGCAATACCCAATCTACTTTGCATTCAACAGCGACAAAATTGTCAACCCAGACATCATTGATAGCTATGCAAAAGCAATTAATAAGATTGACAAAAATGCTTTAATTGAAGTTAACGCATACTGTGATGAACGTGGTTCAGAACAATACAACTACGACTTGGGCGCAAAAAGAGCTTTGGCTGTAAAAGAAGCTTTTGAAGCTGCTGGTATCAACAACAGAATTGACACAGCTGTTTCACACGGAAAACGCGACTATGACAAATCTTTAGGTTTTGCAAAGAACCGTAAAGCTATACTGGTTGCAAGTGTCAACAAATAATTTTTAGGTTATGGTAAAGCAATTTACCATTCCTTGTAGTTTTAATGGTGAAGCCGCTCCTGTGACTTTTTATATCGGTCATCCAGAGAGCGGACATCATCCTATTAATTTTCAAATGAATTGGCTGTCATCAGCCAAAGGTGGGGTTGTCCCTCAGGATTTAGTTGATACTCTCAAAAATTTACAGGATTTGGCATATGAAAATGGCGCTGATTTTGAAGAGATGTGTTATTATGCTCTAATTTCTGCAACCAGCAACAACACAGCCGGCAATGGCGTAACCAAAGAAAGCATTACTGGATATGCTGATGAATTTATTAAAAACGAGCTTGGCGAAGATTATGTTGAAGACACACTTGCGGCAGCGGATAGCCAAGATGATACACAGACACAAGCTCAGCAGTCTCAACAAACGACAAGCGATAGTACAGTGGCACAAAATGCAACAACAAGCAAACCATCCAGTAGTAGCACAGGCAGTGATGATAGCGATTTGATGGATGACGTAGATTCACTTTTGACATCACCTGATGATAGTGGTTCAAGTAGCTCTGGTAGTAACACAACTTACCATGCATTAAGTTTATCCAGTTTGTCCGGTAGCAGTAATTACAGTGATAATGATGATTTGTTAATGGAAGATGATAATTTGTTGTCTGACAACGTTGATAGCAGCGCAAGTAGTTCAAGCGCAAGTAGTTCACAAACTTCTGATGATAATTCACTCGCAAACGAAATAGATGAATTACTTAAAGAACTGTCTGGTGAAAGTGTTAGTGCAACAAGCGGAAAAGTCAACAGTGCTGTCTACGGCGAAGATGAAGATTTGCTTTAACAACTAAAACATTGTAATTCTTTTGGCGTGGCGACCGCCTTCAAACTTTGTGGTTAAAAACTTGACGATAATTTTGTCAACTTCGTCCTGATTGACGTATTGCGCGCCAATGCAAAGCACGTTCGCATTATTGTGCCTTCGTGTCATTTCAGCCAGCTTTTCGTTATGGCAAAGCCCTGCCCTAATGCGTTTGTAGCGGTTAGCAACCATGCTCATACCAATACCTGTTGCACAAATTAAAATGCCAAAATTCTTCTGCTCGGCATCCTTTCTGAATGGAACAAATTTGCGCAATCTTTTAACCAGCCGCTTGGCGTAAATAGGATAATGCGTGCTCATGTTTGTATCTGTCCCGACATCAAAAATCTCAATTTTATCTTCAATAATTTTTGATGTATTTAGATTACGAAGAATTTGCTTGATTTTCTCTTTCAACTCAACTCCACAGTGGTCTGAACCAATAAAAACGCGCATAAACATCAACAAATTTGAAAAACAAAAAAATTTGTCAAGTAATTTTTCTTCAAAAATGCAAATTTTTATCTTGTCATAATTCTTTCAAAATTGTAATATTGTATGTTTTTGAATGCCAACTGACTACATAAGTTATAACACTGACGATGACTGTTTTGGAAGCTTGAATAATAATTACAACCTCAAAAACAGTGATGTAGAAAGCTGCACTGACTACTTTGATGTTGTGCCAGATGGAAATCTCTATACGTTTGACGGAACGCCTATTTTTGCTGTCCGAATGCGTGTAAAAGGCGTTGAACGTATCATGGAAATGTATAAAAACAAATATAAATTCAAGGCAGATGTCCTGTCCTACAAAATCAACTCAAATCAATACACACTTTACAGTAGCGACTTGCGCCAGATGTATCTAACACAGAGTGAAGCAGTAAAATATTTCTTCAACTTTGACAGCTTGCAAGAAGGTGAATTAAAAGGAATGGTCATCGTGGTCACAAATGCAGATAACAGGATGATACACGCTGTACCATATATTTACGGGACAATTGATGGCCGTAAGAAAATAATTTTCCTTGACCCATTCGGAGAGATAAGCTGCTACTCTGGATGCATCGTTGGTGCGGAGTTTTTCTACAATAATTACAAAGACATTGACTGCTACTGCCATGGCCGAACATTACAAGCTGACCACCATTCATGCGGGATTATTGCTTGTGATTTCTTGAAAAATTGTCTGAAAAATAATGCCAAACTTGCAAAGAAAATCATGAAATGCGTCAAAATGCGGACAGAAGTTTTTGATGATGCAAACGGTTTGCAGACAATCGTGAATGTATTTGAAACACCGAATGAGCTTGTGAAATTTTCGCAGGTCAGTCCAAAGAAAGCCGAGGAGGATGTCATAAACGGCATTTTTAACGGTAACGAGAAGGAAAATCGTCATCATTGGTTTATGGATCATATCAGGACATTGCTGTATTATAGAGATCCGAACCCATATGACCCAACTGCAAATGTGATTGTTGATGACATTGAAAACATTGAGAAGAAGGAGATAAATACGGCATTTTTGGAGAAGGGGCACAAATATGCAGAGCTAATCATGCGTGAGGTTGGCCAAGTTGAAGGTTATGACCCAAGATATTGGCTCTCTGTGATTAGAGGGCAAAATGAGAAAAGCAGTTCAGTCGTGAGGTTTATCAGAACTTTGAGAAAACTATTGAAATAATTTTTGTTGCAAAGATGTTGTTGCGCAGCGCGGAGCGCATTTGGCCTCCGAGCGTAGCGATGGGGAGCGTAGCGGTGCCAAATGGCGAGGGCGTGGCCT
Organism: Rickettsiales bacterium; assembly: GCA_017444125.1. Classification (GTDB taxonomy): domain Bacteria; phylum Pseudomonadota; class Alphaproteobacteria; order Rickettsiales; family Deianiraeaceae; genus UBA4311. The sequence goes on from JAFSXL010000085.1 coordinate 14,209, forward strand.
CGGGCAGCGCAACATAAAAAATCATTCTTCACCACCACCTTGCTCTTCCAGTGGAGCAGCCCAGTCCTCGTTTTCTTCTTTTATGTAGTCATTGATTTTGAATTCAACTCGCGTATTTGCACGCTTTTTTGCATCAATGTGATAGTTAAAAAACATTGTAATAACCAAATGTTTTTCTGGATAAAGCTTTGAATTCACAGAATTCGTAAGATAGACCTTGGCACCTATTGGCGTTTTTGAACCAGAAATTGAAGCGTAAATTCTTTCATAAATATTCAGGTTTTCATAGATAAATTCAATCTTCTCAATTTTTGTATCGCGCTGCAATTTTAGTAGCGACAACGACAAATCACCGTCTACATCTGTGCTTGCATCATGCATGTATTTATCAAACACATCGGCGGTTGACAGGTTCTTAACAATACTCGCCTTCAAGCGCATTGCATCCATTGGTTGTTGCTTTTTTGCCTCATATTTAAAGCTCTCATGGTTCATTACGTAGCGTTCTATCATCAGCCTCAACACACCTAAGCTCTGGTCTTTTGTATCTTGCATTGGCGTCACTTTGATGTAGGTATTTTTTTTGTCTTTATGATCCACGAAAATAACATAGTGCTCCACAGCCGCTTTTGATGCCTTGACACTGTCAATGATAATAAATGCGCGCCAAAAACACAGACCAGCCAGCACAAGAATTAGTAGATACGAAAAGCGCTCGCTTGCGCAGTCAACGAACATCGTGTTATACCACTTTCTAGCGTTGTCGTAATATGCATCATTCACAAACTACTATTTTCAGTAGCAGATAATTGTCAAGATGTGTTGTGCTGCCCGAGGCCACGCCCTCGCGGTTTGTATCTCGCTCCTCGCGTTGCTCCTCGCACAAACGCGCTCCGCGCCGCGCAACATAATTTTACTCTTGACCATCATTTTTTGCTTGCAAATCCACTAAAACAGCGTTCAATTCGGCCTTCAACTTCTGCAACATCTCAGTATCATCTGATAAACGCCGATTATATTTCTGCTTGCTTTGATTTATCTTTCCAATTATCTGTTTCATCAGTGCCTTGACCTGCGGATTTTGCATCAATTTGTTTAGTTTTTCATCATCAGACATCACTATCCAATTAACCACGTTATTATAAAGTTTGCTATTAGAATATAGACACAGGCCAGCACGACAGTTGAAATAGTTGTATGCTTAATCCCAACTGCTCCATAAGTTGTTTTGTTGCCCTTGTAGCACGCTATAACCGACAAAATCAATCCAAACACAGCACCCTTGATAAAGCCCATCATGTAGTCAGGCCATTCAAATCCTTCACAAATGAGGTTGAAGAAGTATGTCTCGGTGAAGCCATAAAGCTTAGTTGACACAAAAAAACTACCAATCACGCCGGTAATTATCGCGATTGTTGTCAAAAGTGGCTGAGCTATAACCATCGACAGAACACGTGGCAAGTAGAGAAAACGATATTTATTAATAGACATGCTTATCAAACTGTCAATTTGGTTATTTGTTGCCATACTACCGATTTCCGCCGACATTGATGACCCAACGCGTGCAACAACCATGAGGCCTCCAAGCACAGGCGCAAGCTCCTTCATCAGCGCCAACAATACGATGTAAGGGATATTGTCATCAATTCCGAATTGGCGCAAGCTGTTGAAAAGCTGTACTGTAAGTACCGCACCAGTAAAAAAGCCAGTCAGCCCAACAACTGGGATTGAGCAGAAACCATTAAGGTATAACGAGCTCATGAAATTGTTGAAAAAAAAACGTCTGTGAAGTGCCGAAGTTAATAGCTTCCATGAGAAAATGCTGAAATCACCGAGCGCAGTGGTGAAGCCAATCATGCGGTTGCCAATATTCTGGCAAACTAACAGTGCCAGCTTGAAGATATGTGTCTTTTGGATTAGATTTAGCAACTTTTCCACAATCTTTTGATGAAAAAAAATATATTATTGTCAAGTAAAAAACGGCTCTTCATGTTATCCATCACTCCTCATTGCCCTCTTTCTCTCGTTTGGATCAAGATACTTCTTACGCAAACGTAGCTTGTCAGGCGTCACCTCAATCAGCTCATCGTCCTGAATATATGAAATCATTTGCTCCAAAGTGAGCTCTCTGGCAGGTATCAACTTTACCGCCTCATCACTCCCAGAGGCACGCACATTTGTAAGGTGCTTTCCCCTGATGACATTGACTGGCAAGTCATTTTCGCGGTTGTGCTCGCCCAAAATCATCCCAACATAAACCTCGTCCTGTGGCTTGATAAACATAACTCCTCTGTCCTCCAATTTCCAGAGGTCATACGCAGTCGCAATGCCGTTTTCTGTGGAAATCAACACACCATTTCTGTATTTCTGCAAGCTGCCCTTGAATGGTGAGTAACTATCAAATATCCTGTTGAAGACACCTGTCCCGCGCGTATCTGTCATGAATTCGCTCTGGTAGCCCATCAAACAGCGGGTTGGAACGAGGAAAACAAGGCGCGTTCTGCCAACACCAAATGGTTTCATTTCCTTCATTTCACCTTTACGGTTTTGCAATTTCTGGATGATTGTGCCACTAAATTCATCATCAACATCCATTGTAATTTCCTCTATTGGTTCAAGCTTGTTGCCGTTTTCATCCGTGTGAATGACAACTTTTGGACGCGCAACAGATAGCTCAAATCCCTCGCGGCGCATGGTTTCAATTAGCACTCCCAGCTGCAACTCACCACGGCCACCAACCTCATAGCTGTCCTTCTCCTGTGATGGTTTGATTGTAATTGCAATGTTGTTTTCCGCCTCTTTTTCAAGACGGTCTTTTATCATGTTAGATGTCAATTTTTTACCACTTTTTCCCGCAAGCGGCGATGTATTTGGCCCGATTGTCATTGACAAAGTTGGTGGATCAATAGGTGTTGATGGCACACATTCCTTCACGTTTGCGGAGCACAAAGTATTTGACACAGTTCCGATGGAGCACCCTGCAATGGTGACAATCTCACCGGCCTCGGCCTCTTCAACTGTCTCTCTTGTCAGCCCAACAAACTTTTGTATTCTTGTAATCTTGCACTTTTCAACAACCTTGTTCTGCAAGTCAAGCACCTGAATTTGCTGGTTCACTTTGGCCTTTCCGCTGTAAATTTTTCCAGTCAACACACGGCCAAGGAAGTTGTCCTGCTCCAACATTGTCGCCAAAAAGCGGAACTCATCATCTTCGTATTTTGATTTAGGACATGGCACAAAGTCCACAATTTTATCCAGCAATGGTTTGAGATCTCCGCCGCGCTTTTCTACATCTTCGCTTGCCCATCCATCACGTCCTGAGGCATACAAAATAGGAAAATCAAGCTGTTCGTCTGTTGCTTCAAGATTGACAAATAAGTCAAAAATCTCCTCAACGACCTCTTTTGCTCTCTGGTCTGGTTTGTCAATTTTGTTAATCACAACAATCGGGCGAAGCCCCTGTTTTAGTGCCTTCCCGAGCACAAACTTCGTCTGTGGCATGACACCTTCCGCGCTATCAACCAGCAAAAGGCAACTGTCAACCATGCAAAGAACGCGCTCTACCTCTGCTCCGAAGTCCGCGTGTCCCGGTGTGTCAATGATGTTGATTGTGTATTCCCCATATTTTATTGACGTGCACTTGGAGAAAATTGTAATCCCCCTCTCCTTTTCAATGGCATTGTTATCCATTATCCTGACATCTTCCAGCTGGCTGTCTCTGAAATTGTTGCTGAACTTAAAAATTGAGTCAATAATTGTTGTCTTTCCGTGGTCAACGTGAGCTATAATTGCAATGTTTCTTACCTTATCCAACATATTTTTAAAAAACGAGTTTTAATTCATAAAATTGATTTTTTATTTGCAAGAAAATTATTCACCTTAAGTCCTGACTATTATAATTCTTGTCATTTAAAACAAGTTGTGACTGCACTGCATCATCAGACAGTAAAACCGGAACTTCTTTTAAATAAATATATGATTTGATTATTTTATCCTTTGGTAAGTAAAAATTCAAATTATTGTCATTTCCAGTGTGTTTTAAGAAATTATTTCTCGTATGCTCAATTATTTTTCTTGCTCCTTCTGCGCTAACAATATAACCTTGACAACCTACTGAAAGACTTCCAAAATTTTTGTTTGGTACTGATAAATCCATCCATGAACCATATCCAAATCTATTGAATGATTTCCTAATAAATCTGATATGTTTTTTTGACAGTGGCAACCTCCTATAACCATACGCAAATTGTGATTGAGTTAGTGATATTTTAATAACATCAAAATCATCTGGAACTTCGCTTAAAACATTCTGTAATTTTTCCTCAAAATCCTTACCAACATAGAAATCATCTTCAAATATTATACCATATGTTCCATCTTGCTGTTGTGAGATTTTTTCTATTGCTTTCCAATGTGATAAATCGCAACCAAAGATATTAAATATCGAGTTATAATTCCAATCACCATCTCTTCTTGAAAAACTGAAATACCAGTAATTCTTTGGATCCTTTTCTGAATATATTTTGAATTGTCTGTCTTTCAAATACAAATCTTCATGATCTTTAATTTGTTCATACTTATATTTCTTACCATTAACCAAATTCTCAAAAATAATTTCTTTCTTACCATCAACGCCTCTTAATCTAATTTCTTCTCCAATTTTGCGTCCCATGAATTTATCGCCAAAATTATCATGCAACATTTTTTCATAATTTGCTCTTCTTTCTTTTGCTCTATCAAGATTTATAATTTGTACACTTTTAATGTCTTCAAGTTTTATTGATTTTGTCGGAAGTTTGTGGTGAAAATATCTACATTTTACAAATATTCCTGATGCAAGAAAAGCAACAAAAAGTATTGAAATGAAACCAATTAAATTAAATCTACGAAATGATTTTACTCCTCTCTCTCTCTCTCTCTCTGCCATATCCAATAAATTATTGGATGTGTTGTTTTTTATTTGCAAGAAAATTATTTTTCTGTATAATACCGTTATGCCGGCAAATATTTTTGATGGTTCGCAGCTTATTGTAAGTTGGAACAGACATGAACAAGGATTAATGAAAGCACACTTGATGAAATGTGCATATATTAATGACATTAATTGCTTTGGTGATTTTTTAGAGGTGCTCGAACTGCATAAAATGTTGAAAAAACATGGAATTTTAAAAACAACATATGACTATAACAGCATTCAATCAAATCAATTACAAAATCTTGTTAACGATATCAAAAAAGTAATTAGAGAAAACCTCAAAGGGTATTCAAAAGGACAAAATGACAACGGATTTTATCGGATAAATAATGACGAAGAAACCAAATTCCTAACCAGCTTTGCCATGGCCATTCAAGATACAAAAAAGAGAGATACTTTTTTTCCAAGTCAAATAGAAATAGCGAGCGCAGATCAGAATGATGGTATTGAAAGAATACGTTTTCATGACAGTTACATATCAATACCTAAGTTGCAATTATTCACCCTGGCAA
>JAFSXL010000086.1 GCA_017444125.1 Rickettsiales bacterium
GAGAACGTCTTAAGTGATGAAATTTTCATATAAAAACAAGTTTGAACGGAGTTAATATATTTGTAAAAAGTTATTTGTCAAGCAAGATGTTGCGCGCGGGCGGAGCAGGTTTGTCGGACGAGCAACGCGAGGAGATGACAAACCGCGATGGCGTGGCCGCGGGCGGCGCAACATAAAGAAATAACTTGTTTTAATGGAGCAAAATAAGATAATATTTATAATTTTGTTTATTGTTTGATTATTGGCGGATAGTAACGGAGAGATATACATAAATAGCGAGCTGCAAATAGATGTTGGGAACAAAAATAGAGTTTCCGATAATGGAGAAATACAACCAAAAAATGATAAAATCACCATCCAAAACTACGATGAATTATTGGAACAATTTAACAGCGGGCAGGTGCATTTGGAGGATATTCAAAGCCAAATGAAAAGTGGTATAGAATATTACAACAAACTGCTTGAGGATTTTAAAGAAAAAAACCTTGTCGTAATCATTCACAGAGACCAACAAAAGCCAGCATTGCACCGCATTACAGTTGTTGATCCAAACAATGAAGAGCAGGTGAATAATTTGAATATAAATGTCGTAAATGAGGAAGGAAGTGCAACAAAGCCGGTGAAAATTTCAACATGGACGCATGGCACTTGGGCCGAGAATCACGCACTTGAAAAGACATTCCGCACACGCTACAAAGAGACCGATTGCTACTTGCTTTTCAGCAACAGTCCACACAATGGAGCCTATGCAACAACAAGTGATAGCAAAGCAAGAGCTATAAAACAGTCAAGGATTATCAACAAAATTTTAGCACAAAACAAGAACAAAACCAAGGAGCTCACAAGCGGCGGATGCAGTTTAGGCATCTGGCACCACCTTAATGTAATGGATAATTTGGATGTTTCTAATTTGAATAATAACGATAAGTTTAACATTCAACTTAAATGGATACCGACTTTTGGCCCGTTTATAACATCCGTTGACGAGCAAGCAGAGCTGTTTAAAAAGGTTGTCAAAAAGCCAGAAATTCAGCGGGCGCTCAACGACATTGACATTGAAATTGCGCCTGAGCGAGCGTATAAATTCCACGATCCGAAAGCCACGTTGGAATTTTACAATAACTGTTGTTGCGATGCAGATGTTATTGGAATTTTGAACCATAAAATGAATGGTAAAACACATGAAAATATTTGCAAAATTAACCCAAATAGAAAAACATTTTTGGAGAAATTGATGCTCATAATTACCACTGTTTGCACCGTTCTCACAATAGTTGGACTAATTGCTATATTGGCAAGAAGTAGTAATCAAAATAAGTCGGTAAATAATGAGAATAGCAATCTAAATCTTGATAATGCAAAACAGAATAAAGGTAATGGGATTTGGTAGCATTTGCGACGTGCCGCCAGAGACATGTCTTTGTGTTTTTTTTAATTTTCTCGTTTTATCAATCATCACTTCGCTTTGATGAAAAACCAAGCTCCGCGCTGCGTAATAACTTTACAATTTGACAATTAAATTACAAACACAAACTTCAATTATGCTGCATAAAATCGGGCTACTCGTAGATAAATATACTGAAATTTTGCAGATATTTGGTGCAAACTGTGAAGCCAAGCTGGTTGGCGGATGCGTACGCGACTATTTGAAATACGGCAAGTTTGTTGAAGATGTTGACATAAGCACTATTTTAGCACCAAAAGAGATTGTTGCAAAGTTGTTGGAATACAAGCAAGCCACTAAAAAGCATATCACAATCCTTGACAGAGATGTCAAATACGGCACCGTAGTGGCTATTATAGATGCCCAGAGATATGAAATTACAACTACTCGTGCTGATATAAACTGCCACGGCAGGCAGGCAGAAGTGGCTTTTTGTCGCGATTTTGAGGCCGACAGTGGACGCCGAGATTTTACTATAAATGCACTGTATGTTGGTTTGGATGGCAAAATTGATGACTTCCACGGTGGACTACTTGACCTTGAAAACAACAAAATCGCCTTTATTGGCGACGCGGACAAGCGCGTAAAAGAGGACTTTCTACGCATTGTTAGATACTTCCGCTTTTCCACAAAATTTTGCAACTTTGATATTGATGACGACATTACTTCAATTTTTAAAAACAATGCTGAAGGGCTAAAAAACATATCTCGCGAGCGATTTAGGTCAGAAATTTGGAAACTTTTAAGCTATGAAAAATGGCAAAATGGACTGGAAATTATCAAAAAAAGTGGCTTGCTTTGCTCTATTTTTGGCATCAAAACAGAACCAAAAACATGCAATAATATTATAAATATACATGATAAAAATTTTGAACAAATTGTTAAATTATTTCATTTTTTTGGTGGAAAAAAAACTGTTATGAACCAGCTAATTGAGAGCTTTAAACTCACAAAAAAGGAACAAAACTTTTTAATATTTTTGCAGAATTTTTTCACGCTTTGCGACAACAAAAAATTATCATTGGATGCAAAAAAATTTGTTTTCAATGCCGAAAAAACTGACTTGCAAATAGCTATGCAGATTTGTAATGACGATTTAAAATTTACAATAGCACAGTTTTTAAAGGTTATAAAACCACTTCCAATAACCACTACAGATCTACTAAATACTGGTATGAAAGGTAAAGAAATTGGTGATGCAATCAAAAAAATTACGGAAATTTGGATAAAAAATGAGTTCAAAAATACGAAAGAGGAATTGTTGGGATTTTTATAATTTGTTGCGCGGCGCGGAGCGCGTTTGTGCGAGGAGCAACGCGAGGAGCGAAATACAAACCGCGAGGGCGTGGCCTCGGGCAGCGCAACAGAAATATTTATTGCAAATTATTTTTCTTATTGTGAATATTGATTGTGGGAGAGGAGAATTTTTTTTCAATTGGAGAAGTTGCAAAGATGCTAAAACTGCCAGTCCACACCATTAGATACTGGACGCAAACGTTTGAACACATTGAATTTTCAACCAAAAATGGAAGGAGGTATTACGACAATACTGCAGTTGACGAGCTAAAAAAAATCAAGGAGCTTGCCCACAAAAAAGGCATGAAAATTGAAGGAATTAAGCAAATGTTGAGGTATAAAAAAATTGACATGAATAAATTTGAAGCAGCAAATAAGAGCGATGCATGCAAAAAGTTGCAATTAATAATTGAAAATATTGATAAAATAATTGAAAAAATAAAGATTGAAATGAAAGGTTTGAATAGCTAAAATATGGCAATTCGTGATGTTATTAAAGTTCCAAATCCAATGTTGGCACAAAAATCAGAGGAGGTCAAAATCATTGACAAGTCAATAAAAAAGCTTGTGAAAGACATGTTCGAGACAATGAAAAAAAATGACGGCATTGGATTGGCCGCAGTGCAAATTGGCGTATTGAAACGCATTATTGTCATTGAAATTGAAAAAGAAGGCATCAAAACAGAGCTAATAAATCCAAAAATATTAAGCTATTCATCCAGCAAGGGCACTATGGAAGAGGGCTGTTTGTCAGTTCCGAACAGCTATTACGATGTAGAGCGCCCAAATGAGATTGTCGTTGAGTTCACAAACCTTAAAAACGAGGTGCAGAAAATTGAGGCAAGCGGCCTTTTTGCACGATGCATCCAGCATGAAATTGACCATTTGAATGGCATAACGATTGTTGATAAGGGAAAACATGCCAAAACAAGAGAAAAATAAACAATTTTCAACAACTATTGACAAATATTTTTTTTCACTTACAGTTAAATAGTTTCGAAACTAATAAATCTATTTCTAAACCAGGTAAGTTGCCGTTTTGCATAGCGGCGGCTTGCTTGTTTGGCCTCTTCAATTGCAGTATCAAGAGTTATTAAACCGTCAAAATAGTCAAAAAATTCGCGCAAACCTATGACTTTCGGGAGCTTTTTTTTGACTTCTTCATAATTATTTTTTTTAGCTTTTTCATGAACCGTTTTAACCTCTTCCAGAGCGCCTTCAAGTAGCATTTTGTCAAACCTTTTGTTAATTTTTTCATACAATCTTTCTCTATCCAAGTTGGTGATGTATTTTTCAAACTGGAAGTCATTAAATAATTTTCTTTTATTTCCCCAAAAATCCATGATTGATTTGCCAGTCGCGCTAACTACTTCCAGGGCTCGCATGATTTTTTGTCTGTTTGTTGAAGAATCTTTTCCAAGTAAAAAATCCGCATATTTTTTATCCTTTTTAACCAAAATTTGAAATAATTCTTGTGTGCTTTTTTTCTCAAAAAAATGACGTATCTCAATCAGCTTTGTGAACTCTATTTCAGGTATCTCGTCAATTCCTTCAATGATTGCTTCAACATACATCATTGACCCGCCAACAACTATCGGAATGCATTCTCTATCTAAGGCATCAATGGTTGCACGCAAATCCTGCAAATATTTGCCAACAGAATATTTTTCTTCCTCATAAATTGACCTAAAACCATACAACAAGTGCTCTGTTTTAGCTGTATCAGCAGCATCTGGTTGAGCAGTTATGATTGGCAATTCCTTGTAAATCTGCATGGCATCGCAGTTGATAATCACGCACTCTTGTCCTACCTTCTTGATGTCATCTGCAATTTCCAGAGCACCCTTGGATTTCCCCGATCCAGTCGCACCAGTAATTATTATCCCTCGCTTCTTCATAAATTTGATTTAGATGTTGCTCCGCCCGCGGCCACGCCCTCGCCGTTTGGCATCTCCTCGCTACGCTCCTCCGTCAAACGCGCTCCGCGCCGTTGCAACACCATCTTCATTTTTTTCACACAACCCTTGAAAAATATTTTTTATTTTCAATCAAATCAAAAACCTGTTTTATGTCACCACTGGACGCATCGTTGTCAATATTGTTTGGGCTCATTTTTGGTAGCTTTGCAAGTTGCATTGGGTGGAGATTATTCAATGACAAAAAGCACATTACAGGTAAAGATTCTGGCCGTTCCGTCTGCTGTTTCTGTGGGCACAAACTTGGTTTTCTGGATTTAATCCCACTGTTTAGTTTTATCTGTCTGCGTGGAAGATGCAGATATTGCCACAAGAGAATTCCGCTCCTCCACATATTCGCTGAAATTCTGGTGCCATCAGCATTTCTTTTGTCAGCATATTTATTTGATGGAATAAACCAACAGAGCATCCTTCTGGTCATCATTGCATGGTGTTTGATAACCCAGTCCATTGTTGATTGTCGCGTCATGATGTCATCAGACGTCATCCACATAATCACCTTCGTGGCCACGTTTTTATTAGCCAAAACGTTTGAAATTCCAAACAAGGAAATCGCCATCATGATAGTCATGGTTTTCTTCCTGTTCGTAGCATTAGGTCAAATCATGAAAATTGTCCTCAAAAAAGATAGCTTGGGATTTGGTGATGTAAAACTTTTTGTCGCATTGGCACCAGTTATGAATTTGAATGATTTCATTCTTTTCCTCGGCCTGACCGGCTTTTCTGGGATAGTTTTTTACATCATAAAGAACAAAGTTATTCCTCTTTTGATACACAATAAAAGCAGTAAAAACAAGGAATTCCCATTTATACCTGCAATAGCTTTTGGTTTTATACTTGACATGTGTATAAAAATAACTATAATTTAAGTACTTGTTTACCATGAAGGAGAAAAAGACATTAAATAAAGTTGTTGCTTCAACAATGTTGTTTTTGCCATTGAGCACATTAAGTAGTTGTGGTTATCACGTTGACCAATTTTTATATCACGATGCAGAATTGAGGTTGCATGAGTATGAAATTGCTGCAAAAATTAGAAATACAGATGGTAAAAAAATACAAGCAAGTAAAAAGGCAGGAATAAAAGTCATGCAAGCATCTGATGCAATATATGCGCCTGAGGAACCAAAAGCAATAGAGGATAAGATTGTGTCAATCAATGTCACAGAGGAAGTTCCTATTGTTGACTTGATTATGGAACTTGCCAGAATGTCAGGCACAGACGTTCAGATTGATCCAACAATCACTGGTGGTGTCAACTTGAATGTCAAGGATAAACCTCTGCGCTATGTCTTCAACCGTATTTGTGGTCTATCAGACACTCGCTACAAGGAGAAGAATGGTATTTTGATTTTTGAAAAAGACGTTCCTTTCGCAAAGACATATGAGTTGAACTTCTTAGACATGACAAGAAGCACGTCATCATCAATATCTCTGAATACCTCTGGATTGAGTGAAAGTTCATCAGGTGGTGGTAGTTCAAGTATTTCAACGTCATCAAATGATACTTTCTGGGATGATGTCGTGAATGACATTAAACAAATCATTGAATCATCAGATGAAAGAAGCAAGCTTTACACGGAAAAGGCAGAAGAAATTCAGGATGAAATTCGTATTGCAGAGGAAAAGAAAAATGCACTTGATGATGGAAAGAGTGAAAATAAAGAAGATAAGAAAAAAGACAAAAAGAATGATAAAGATGTAAGTGGGAGCATCAGATTGAACAAGAGGGCCGGATTGATAACAATCACAGCTGATGAAAAAGCACATAGATTGATTGAAAAGTATCTTGCAGAAGTTCGCAGAAAAGCAACAGCTCAGGTCTTGATTGAAATGCGTTTCTTGGAAATTAATTTGAGCAAGACATACGAAGCAGGTATTGATTGGAGTAAAGTCAGCTTGCTTGGTGCAGCAGGAAATGCAACAACAACGGGATTATCAACATTGACAAACCCATCATTAGGAAGCATTGTGTTCTCAAAAGGAATTAATGCAACTGCAAACTTGTTTGAACAGTTTGGTTCAACAAGGACGTTGTCAAACCCAAGAATAAATGCGTTCAACAACCAGCCAGCTGTGATGAGTTTCACAACAAATCATGTGTATTTCAAGATTGAATCAGAGGTGACACAACCTACAACATCATCTTCTGGTGCAGTTGTTCCTGGTTATAGAAACATTAAGGCAGAATCACAAACAATGCCACTTGGCGTTATAATGTCGGTATTGCCATCAATAGACCTTGACAAGAGGGAGATTGTACTGAACATGAGACCTACAATCTCAAAGCTGGAAAAGACAGTGCAAGACCCTTCAACTACAATGTTGCTGAACTATGATGAAAATGGTAATAAGATTGACACATCTGACAGCAGCCAGTTGGATAAAACAGATGCTACAAATCAAAACAATCCAATTCCAGTTGCCAACCTTCGTGAGTTTGACACAATCTTGAAGTTGAAAGATGGCCAAACCGCTGTCATTGGTGGATTTACTGAAAGGAAAAAGACAAC
>JAFSXL010000087.1 GCA_017444125.1 Rickettsiales bacterium
GAGAACGTCTTAAGTGATGAAATTTTCATATAAAAACAAGTTTGAACGAAAGTAATATATTTGTAAAAAGTTATTTGTCAAGATATGATGTTGCGTTGTCAGATGATACATCTTGGCGGTTTGTATTTTGGTCCTCGCTATGCTCAGCGCCTTGAACAACAGTTATTATTGGTTTTAATAAAAATGTTATATTTGTTTCTCCTGTGATTGATTAATTGAATGTAGATTGGTCTTTACATTATAATCAATATCCTTTTCTTTTTTATCAAAATTATTACCTGCGTTCTCTTGCTTTTCTTCTTTTTTTTCGTCGAACTGTCCTTTTTCTGCATTAGCTTCTTTATCTTTCTTTTTATCTCTTGATAGATAAACAATCAATCCAACCACTAACCCAACAACACAAACTGCACCAACTACAATACCAATTATGGCAGCCGTGCTTAGTCCGCTACCTTTATCTATTTCTTTGTCATGAGTTTTGATTTCATCTTGTGTTATCTTACCATCGCCGTTTAAATCGTATTGAGACAATGCTTCCTTGCTATCAGGGTTTGTGATTTTGTTCAAGTCAATATCATCATCCCCGATTGTCCCATACGCATGTTCTCCTAAAGATACTTTCCCATCTCCATTTATATCCCATAACTTTATAGATTCCTCAACTGATTCCTTTGTCGCTTGTGGAAATTGTTTTTGCAACTCTTCATATTCAACGAATTGGTTTTTGTTTGTGTCCATGGCATTAAAATCGCTGACATCATAATCGTAAGATGGGGGGACATTGCCGACCGAAACTGTACATGTAACTGTTCCGTTGCTATAGGTTGTAGTTTGCGTGCTCATACTTGATATATTGTGAGTTTATCAAAAAAAAACAATTAAGCAATATTTTTCTGATTAAAAAATGATGCCATCTGCTTTACCACTACCAACTGGAAGATAAATTCAGTCTTGCGTCGCGCTACACCAACATATTGACATTTAAATTTCTGCTCTATTATCAAAGTCAATATGATTAGAAAAGTAGTTCTTGTTTCAGCTTTGTCATTAGTTTTAGGCATTAGCTATGTGAATACTGCCAAAGCTGGCAATCAAGTCCAGTGTTTTAGGGCATTCCTTGACGATACGATGACGCTCCTTGAACAGAGTGATATATCAATCAACAAAAAACGCCAGATGATTATTGACCGCTATTTACCAATCATCAACTTTGAGTTCAATGCCAAAATGGCCATGGGATTACCATACAAAGCGCTCTCTCCACAAGACCAAAAGGAATATGTCAATGAATACACCAAGCTCCTTGCCTACACATGGTTGCCAAAGCTAGACTACGACCGCAAGAATGGTATTGTTGTTAATGTAATGGATAAAACTCAACCAGTTAATGATAAGGACGAAATTGTCAAGGCAAGAATGCAAACCCCAGACGGCAAGTCATATGACATGGATCTCCGCATCCGCGACCTAAGCAAAACGGATCGCAAAATCAAGTGCCAAATTCTTAATATCGTTGTTGAGGGCGTCGATTTGGCTGCAACCTATCGCGCACAGTTCTCAGACCAAATCGAGAAGAACGGTGGCGATGGTCGTGTGATTACCAAGTTCCTGAAAGAACAAAATGCCAAAAGCAAGAAGGAGACAGGGTTAGTGGTGAATGTTCGGTAATCTCCGCAAATTTATTTTATAGCGTTCAAAGTTGACATTTAAAAGACATCGGCAAGAGTGAAAATATGAAATATGAAGATACCATCATTGTCATTCCTGCGAGGTTTGGCTCAACAAGGTTGCCCGGGAAGGCGCTGGCAGACATCAACGGCAAGCCAATGGTTGTGAGAGTAATGGACATTGCAAAGGCGGCGGGACTGTGTGAAGTGCTTGTGGCGACAGAAGCTCAACAGATTGTTGATGCGGTTGCGGCGGCTGGCGGAGAGGCCATTTTGACTGATGATAACTTGCAGAGCGGAACAGACAGGGTGCACCAGGCGCTGGGAAAATATCAGGCGCGGACAGTGAAGGAGTATAAATATGTCATCAATTTGCAGGGTGACATGCCAAATGTTGATCTACAGGTGATTATTGCGGTGATTGAACTTCTGCATGCAAATCCAGATGTGCAAATTGCTACGGCGATTGCAGAAATAACCGACCAATCTTGGCGCGAGTTGCCACAGGTTGTCAAGGCAGTGATTGCATATAATGATAATCAAAGTTGCCACCGTGCACTTTATTTTAGCCGCTCAAATGTTCCACATGGCGAAGGAAAAGCATATGCACACTTAGGGATTTATGGCTACAAAAAAGAGGCATTGGAGAAATTTGTCAGTTTGCCAGTATCAAAATTGGAGAAGAGTGAGAAATTGGAACAACTTCGTGCATTAGAAAATGGAATGAAAATATACTGTGCGCTGGTGAAAAAATTTCCAATCAGTGTTGATGTGCAGTCAGATTTGGATAAGGCAAGGAAGGAAATAAAATAAAGGAATGATTAGCAAGAGGATTGGTATTTTGTTGTTTTCTGCATGCATGTTTGCAGGAATATTTACAGCCAATGCTTCTGCTGCTGATAAATCAATTACAAGATGCAATGTCAACAGTGAGTGCCGTCCTGGGTTTGTGTGTGTTGGCGGTATGGCGAATGAGTCATATGATGCTTTTATAAATCCAACAGCAAGAGGTAAAACGTCAACTGGTGCTACAGCAGTGACATTTTATGGCTGTTGCGAGCCAATATTGCCAATTAGACAAATATGCTTGTTTCATGATTTAATGCATGGCGCAATCGGGCATGCAATTGTTATTTTGGTTGTCATTGGTCTTGGAGCATCCTTTTTATTCAGAAGGTTGGATACTATGCGACTAATTACAGTATTCGCTGGTATAGTTTGTTTTTATGGGTCGTATCAGGTAGTTGCACTTTTGACCGGCTATGACTACATAATGTGTGAGCTTGTTGACTCAGATCAAGCTCCTGGTGAGGGATGCACAATATTGCAAGGTGTTGATACTGCAACTGGTGAAACTGTGAAATTGAGAGGTATATCAACACAATTACCAAGACAAGATCCAATTAACAACCAAGATTTGCCTGATTGGGATGCTGCTAAGTAGTAAAAACGAATGTTGATGTTTTGTGCAGTATTACTTTGAAAAGATTAAATTTTTTTCTGTGGGGGGTATGGTTAAAAAAAACAATGGATTATAAAACAAAAATTGATAAAATTGCTTGATATATGTGGAAGAGCATTGCCGGAGGGATAAAGTCAGCTTTTTTCTGGATTAAAGACAAATTATCCATTGTGGCTTCTAAAATCTCTTGGCCAGCCACACTTGCAATATTTTTTGCACTTTTTCCATTGGCAATATGCGGATTATACTGGTTTTTTGGTTTTGCTGTGTCGTCTCTCGGTATTGCTACAATTTCAACTGGTTTAACATGGGGAACTGCTTTAAAATGTGTAGGAATTGCCGCTGGATTAGGTCTGATTGGAGGATGTATCGCGCAAGTTGTAAAAGGTCAAAGTGTAAAAGCACAAAAAAAGAAAGTAGAAGAGCTTGAAGAGAAAGAAAAGAGCTTAAAAAAGAAAAAAAGAA
>JAFSXL010000008.1 GCA_017444125.1 Rickettsiales bacterium
GCCGACGAGCAACGCGAGGAGATGACAAACCGCGAGGGCGAGGCCGCGGGCGGCGCAACACTATTTTTTGCTGGTACAGCCGAAGGGACTTGAACCCTCAACCAGAAAACCTGGAATAGTACCTGAAACTATCGCGTCTACCAGTTCCGCCACGGCTGTGTGAATTATGCTTTGATTATTATTTTTTTATTTTCAAGCTCGGAGAAAAAAATGCTTTGCACAGAAAAAACATTCACAAAATGCGAGGGCGCGCTGGCAAATGGAGAATTGCAGGCGGTGCTATTTTTTGAGGAAAACTTTGGTTTGGCCTCTATTTTAGCGGACAGATTGGAGCACCAATTCCAGCCAGAGGAGAAAATCATTCTTGACTATCAGGACATTGAAAAGGATTTCAAAGTGAGGCTATACAGTTTGCTTGGCAACGATTTTTTCTCAACGCGCAAGGCCATAAAAATTTTCAATGCCAAAGGCAAGGACTTGAAGGCAAACTTCCAATTTCTCACGGAGGAGCGCTTCACGGACAAGCTGATTATCATTTTTGGCAACGAGATTGACGGCAAGAATGCACTCAAAACACTGTTTGAAAAGTGCGATTTTACGGCCAGTGTGAGTTGCTACCAAGATGACGAAGGCACCGCCAGAGAGTTCATAACTACATTTTGCGGACAGAATAATTTGCGGTTGGATGCCAATGCGGTGCAATGTGTGGCCTCGTTTTTGCATGGGGATAGGGCGCTACTCCTGCATGAGCTTGAAAAAATGCAGATTTTATACGGCAACAAGGAGGCCATAACGGTGGTGGATGTGGAGAATATTATTGAAAATGAGCAGAGTTTTGATGCGGGCGCGCTGGCAGATTTCATCTTGTTGGGAGATAAACGCAAGGCGGTTCAGATGTTTGACATGGCTAAAACGGAGACCGCAGCCGGCGAAGAGGCAATAAGTATCATTGAAATTGTCAGGACGTTTTTGTATATCATCAGCGATATTGTTGACAGGCGACAGATTATAGAAAGTGGCAGCACATTGGAGCAAGCAATGAAAGTGAGGTTTGTATTTTTCAAGCGCGTGCCTATTGTCAACAGAATTCTCACAATCAATACAGTCCAGAAGCTAAATCAGCTCATCAAGGCCGCAATGCAAACGGAGAAAATTGCTAAAATTTACGGCGATGCTATTGCCAAGAGCTATTTTGAAAAGCACTTGATAATGAGATAACTACATGTTTGAGTTCACTCCGACAGCGGTCGCAATTTGGTTTCTCTCAACAGCATTTTGTTTGGCTTTCTCCCGAAGAGCTCTGATTTCTTTGCGATAGATAACCTTATTAACTCTCTTAAATCTGTCATTTGTCCACATTGCAAGGATGGCCACGAACAGCATCATGAAGGCACAAACCTCAAATAACATGCGAGGATTTTTTGGTATCAACCACAACAGCGGAACGGCTGCAAATGGCGATAAAAACTTTCCTGCATATGTTGAAGTGTTGAAAATTCCGATGAAGAATGGTCTCTTTTCTGGCTTGGTAATTGATATAACCCACAGTGTGCTGTTTGGCATAAGCATTCCCATTCCAATACCACAAACGGCCATTGAACCTAATATCATCCAGTAGTTCACCGAATGGCTGATTAATATGTATGAGAAGGCCATAAACGCAAATCCCATGGCACACATGACCGAGAAGTCCCTGTTTTTCTTGAACCTTCGGTATTTGAATGCAACATATGTTGTGATGATAACTTCGCATGACAAGGCAATTGACACAAGCTTTGCATTGACCGCCACGGTTGCCCAGTGGAAGCTTCCGCCGGTGAATGATGGATATGTAACACTGTTTATGCCTGGATCACCATAAAGCATGTAAGGTAGTTGCAATTTTATCATGTAGAACATTATCATGACGAACATGTTAACACAGCAAATAAGCACAATGGCGAGATTGTTTTGGATGATTTTTCTGTTAGTTTTCACCCTATCTTCATCAATCTTAATCTTGTCTGGGTCAAACAGGAACATAATTCCAAGTGGCAAATAAACGATGGCCATTGCGTAAAGCCAGAAGATATGACGCCAACCGATGTCTGCCAAAACACCCGCGACAAAGCCGTAGACAGTGCTTCCAATTGACATAAACATTGTTTGCATACCAACCAAGCTGCTTCTTTCTGGGCCATCAAAATAGTCAGCAACAAGTGTGGTTACAACAGTCAAAATGGCCGCGATTGTAATTCCAAGCACCGCACGCATGGCGATGATTTGATATATTGTTGGCAAGTATGAGCCCGCTGTTCCAGCGATTGCGTATAATATAATTGCAATGTAAAGTAAGCGTAGTTTTCCAATTTTTGGAGCCAAATATCCAAACACAGGTGCGAAAAGTGCAATAAACAAATTTGGCACAACGACCATCATCTTTACGACAAAACCAATGTCGGTCGCGCCCTCGGCTTCTAAGTGTTTCTGGATGATAGGTAAAGCTGGCGAGACAACACCTGTACACATTGTTGACAAGCTGGTTATTGCCAACAAAGTCAACTTGACTAAGTTCTTATTTTTCATGTTTGATTATAGTTTTAAAAAGATAATTGTCAATTTGAAATTTTTAAATTTGTTGCGCGGCGCGGAGCGCATTTGCTGGACGAAGTGGAGCGTAGCGGAGCGAGGAGAGTGCAAATGGCGAGGGCGTGGCCTCGGGCAGCGCAACATAAATATGATAAATTGATAAAATTTTTTTTGACTTATTATTTAAAAATGATATAATTCTTGCTGATATATCATGAGTGAAGTTAACGAAACCAATGACATGCTAACTGAAATTAAAGAACAGTTAATAATTGCAACGCACGAAACGGGCGAGATGCCAAACATCATGAAAAGTAAGAAAAAAGCAGATTCAAACAGGGGATACTTCTACGATGCGCAAAATAATACTTTGTATTTAAAAGATGAACAAACATGGAATGCAATTCAAGGTAATTTAAGTGCAGATTTGAGTAGTGATGACATGGGTATGAATGTATCTATTCAACCTCTGCAAGGAATTGATGGGTATCAAGGTGAATCAATAGAAGATTTGCAGGATAAAGTGGATAAAGTAAATCAAGATAGTCAATATGAATATTATAGATTGATAAAACGTCATGGAAGCGATTATTTACTCTGTTATAGCTTTAATAACACCGAGGATCGTGATAGGTTTGCGGCCGAAATGGACGATGCGTTGGTGGTTGGCAATAGCGATGTTGGAGACGGTGCCAAATATGACTATGATGATGAGGAGATAGATGAAAATTTTTCTGATGAGAAAGTCCTGGACGCACCTTCTCGCAGAAAACAAAATGATAACAGAAAACAAAAAGATACACAAAAAGAAAAAGCAAAAGTTAATAAAAAGAAACAAAAAGATGACGAGAAAAAGAAGAATGATGATGACAAGAAGAATGACGATAACAAGAAAAAAAAGAATGACGATGGCAATACGAAAGATAACGAGGAGGAAGAGCATGAGGTCACGCTTGTAGAGGAGTTAGGCGATACACTGGTAAATCAAACAGGTGGCACACAAGTAAATGATAACAGCGCATCGGGCAATGCTGCAGGTGCAGGAAAACCCGTACAGTCAATAGAAGCAAGGTTTGCTGCGGTGAATAATGGGCAGCCATTACCTAACAGATATGCCTACTTAGAACAATACTGTAGGATTGCGAAGGAGTTTGGAGAACCGGATGGGTATAGCCTGAGCAAAGATATGGGGAAAAGGACTGCGTTTTGCGTGGATAAAGGCCTGGGTAAACCTACAGGGACCGTGAAGGACCTGCGGGATATGTGTAGGGAAAACCTTTTGATGCATATGCTGGCGGATATCCTCCCAGCCATAGCTGGTGGTAAGGTGAAGCATTGTAGTAGGCGTGAGGCAAACAGGGATATGAACACATTTTACTTTGAAGGCACGGGCGTGCCGGTGAACCTTGATTTAGTACTTAACAATGAGAATCTGCGCAATAGTGTGTTTTACGGATATTTCCGTAGACTATTAGACAGCCTCAAGCCACTGGCATCGCAGAACACATTTGACAGGTACCTGACTGCCGGGATTGTGATTAACTGCGTAATCAATGATATTGGGTTGATGCGGGAGTTCCTAGGGGGTGAGACATGGGGGAAGTGGAAGCTTAGTAACGGGGAATCACTTCGCTACGGTGAGTGTCAAGATCCCAATGGGTCGCGCAGCTGCTCCGAAGTGATACTCCCTTATGGATGGATGTGTGGAGCCGACTTTAGCCTAAAACGTGATGATAAGGCCCGCTTGGTGTGGAGGCTCACTCCAAGGACGGTGGGGTTCAAGGTAGACGCGAACAATTACGCGAAACATAAAGATTTTGAGAAACTCGACGGTGGCCAGGTGGTGCGGGCAGCGAGTGTGGCGTTTGATTGCGGGGACGTGTTTCCGAGCGGTGACCTGAAGAAAGATGTGTACTACCTCTGTTGGGCTCAGGCCATGTATGGGCTCCAGCCTGGGGGCATAGTTAGTGTACACGGCAACGAAGACTACAAAACATATTACGAGCACGGCGTAGTTAGTAAGAGCAGGCACATGGCAGCCCTGAAACAGGAGAGGTTGAATAAGAGGGGGATGGGTGACTTCATGACAACATATTTTTCACCGGCGCTTAAGGTTAGCAATCTCAACAAGCTGTTGACGCCCGCAGAGGTGGCGGAGCTAGAGGTGCCACAAGAGGTACTAGGCGACGGGGAGAGTATGTTTACCCCCCCCATTATCAGTAACTATGATAGAGAACTGCAGAACTTGAATAGTGTTCAAGGTGGCCCATGTATGCAACCTTTTTAGCATAAATTCGGCGGAGCGAATTGGCGGTCTTAATTTCGCAAATTGTCCTAATACAAGTTGTTGTATTTAATTCTGTCGGTGTGTTTTTTTTTAATTTTTTTTGTTGACATGTTTTTTTTTTTCGCTAAAATTTAGTATATGAGTATTGAAGGTGAAAATCGGGAACTTTTATTCCAGGAATTGTATAATATGGTTGGATACCATCTTGCGAAGTATGATCGGATGCCAAGTCTATCATTTGATGATGAGAATCCAAAATCCTCGGATCCAACAAAGCATGTGGTGTATGATGAGAACGAGGGAAAGATTATTATTCATACGGGGAGGTTTAAAATGAAACGAGAGGATATATTGGAGAAGTTACGCGGGTTTGAGTGTGATATAGATGTAGATGGGCAGACAGAAGTTGTTAAATTCGATTTCACGACTGAGTCTCAGGGTAATAACAGCATTGCGGTAGGGGCTCTCGAGGGCTTTCTGACGTTTGTCGGAAAGCGTCTCATTAGCCCAGAGCGACAGGAAAAGTATTATGCAAAGAAAAAAACATCAATCGTGGACAGAGACCAGGAGGACGGCAATGAACAACTTGGAGACTTGTTCAATAAAGGACCCAATAAAGGACCCGAAGCAAACAGTAATTCGGTGCAGAAAATAAGGAATAAGTATCCTGACCCTAGTGTCCCACAACAACCGGGGTCGCAACCAGTCGTGCAGCAAACACAGGATGGTGGTTGGCTCACTGGGCGTATTCCTTATAACTACTGTTTGCAAGAAGAGGGCGTTGAAAAGTTGGCACTTGGGATAGATCCGGCCACCGGTCAGCGATGGCAGACAGGTGAGGTGCTAGGAGCAATAACGAACCACGCAAGCAAGTGGGAGAATATTGAAATTAATGGAATCTCCTTGAGACGAGCAGCACAGTTAGGGAACCGGGGGGTCAGACCAAGCATGATAAACAACAACTTCAACTACAACTTTGGCAACAACAACGGGTTTAACCAAAATGCGCTTCAGGGTCAAGGTTACGGCTTTCAGAACAATAACATGAATATGCCATTCATCGGCAACAACCAATTTCAGGGCAACAACCAAGGCTACAACAACAACTTCAATAACAACGGGATGAACCAAAACGGGATGAACTACGGAGCCTTCCAAAACGACTTCCAGCAGAACCCCAACAACAACAACCAAAACAACATCGGCAACATGAACCAAGGGAACAACAT
This sequence comes from Rickettsiales bacterium, assembly GCA_017444125.1. Lineage (GTDB taxonomy): Bacteria > Pseudomonadota > Alphaproteobacteria > Rickettsiales > Deianiraeaceae > UBA4311. The sequence goes on from JAFSXL010000008.1 coordinate 6,085, forward strand.
CCCCAACTATAACTACCTAGACAACCAAGGTAACAACCAAGTCAACCAAGGTTACGACCAAGGCAACCCCTACGCCGGCAACCAGTACCAGCAGGGCCCCTTTGGTAACTACCAGCAGATGAACCCCCTAAACATCAACCCTAACCTCAATGGCAATTATATGCCTGGTCAGGCCCAGTACGGCGTAGGTGGGAATAATTTCGTCGGTCCAGGTAATAACTTCACTGGGTAAGATTACTTCTAGCTGGCTGTTGGCCTGATCGTCGGGGTGGAACTGGCTGACGGACGTCGGACAGACAGGGTTGGACTCAGGCTATGCGGGGTTGTGGTCGCTCCGATTGGTTTGGGTTGGATACTGAGCCCTCGATGGAGAATGGTGATGAACCCATGCGGGACCCTAACCACCCCCCAATATTCTTTCTTCAGCGGATTACCTTGATATTGAGTTTGTGATAAGATGTTTTCAACTATCGTTTGATGCATTGATGTTTTTGCTGACTTTGTGTTTTTTGAGATATACTGCTTGACAATAAAAATTTGCCAGCCAAGTTGTGATGTATTCATTATTTATGTTGAGGATAAGATTGACGCGCGGAGGTTCAAAAAAAGATGCACATTACAAGGTTGTTGTCATTGAAAAAACAAGAAAAAGAGATGGTCGTGCAGCTGATATAATAGGCCACTACCACCCAAATGTTCACAGTGAAAACAGATTTGTCGTTGACGCAGGAAAACTGGATAAATGGGTTGCGGTTGGTGCCATTCCAAGCGATGTTGTGGTTCGTCTTTGCTTGAAGAACGGCTTCGATGTTGTCAAAAAATTTGAAGTCAAACATGTTGAAGGTGCAAACTTCAAGAAGACACGTAAAGAGGTAAAAGCTGCTGCATCAGCAAAATAATTAGATGAGATTGTATTGCGCTATCTGGCGTTTCGTCTGCAAATTGATTGATTGTGCTGTTCCAGAGTGCTGTTTTGTCTGCGGAAATGTTCTGACTTCCAATGAGAAAAATAGGTGGATATGCAATCAATGTGATAAATTGTTTGTTTCCATAAATCAAGATGAATGCTGCCAAAAATGTGGCTATCCAATGCCAAAAGAGAACTTCCTTGACGTGCATTCGCAATGCCAAAGTTGCGCGCATTATAGGCCGTATTTTCTTATGGCACGCTCGGCTATGCAATATTGTGATGGAGCCAGACGCGCGCTGTTGCTACTCAAATTCCATTTCAATACAGATGGGCTGAAATTCATTGGCGAGCGAATGTATGAGGCCTATTTGCAAGCGCGCATGCCACATCCAGACATCGTTTGCTTTGTGCCTATTACAAGACAGAAACTCTTTTTCAAGGGCTTTAACCACGCTGCGTTGGTGGCAAATGCGTTTATCCAAGCCGCGCGCGAGCATGGTGAAAACTTCAATATAATATATGATTTGCTCGTCAAAACGGACAAAACCAAGCAATCCAAGGAGCTAAATCAGGTAGGTAGGTTGCAAAAAAAACACTTTATCAAAATCAATGAAAAGTATGTGGAGACAGCTCGCAAAGCAAAGACTATTCTTGTTATTGACGACATTATGACAACAGGAGGTACGCTAAATGATGTTGCGAAAGTCATTATCGCTGCCAGTCCGAGATGTAAGGTCTCATGTCTGACATTTGCGCGCACAATGCTTTATTAGGTTGCGCGGCGCGGAGCGAGTTTGTGCGAGGAGCTTAGCGAGGAGCGAAATACAAACCGCGAGGGCGTGGCCTCGGGCAGCGCAACCCCCTTGACAAATACACATTCTTGACTAAAATCCCACGTATTTCAATGGCATTTGATAAACCAAAAATGTTCGTTTTTTTGCATGGCTACGACGCCACTGGTGAGGCCATGATGGTGCTGGACGCGCCGTTCCGCAAGCTTGCGCCAGAGGGCTCACAGTTTTTCTACCCGAACGCGCCATTTAAAACAGGTGGCGGAAAGGGTTACAACTGGTTCTCTTTCGTGTTCGGCGATAACCCGTTCGATATCAACGAGGAATACATCTACCACAGCATGCAGCTGGCAATGCCGTATTTGAAAAACTACATCGGCAACCACATGGATAGGCAACTTTTTAGCACGCGCGACTTGGTGCTGGTCGGCTTTTCACAAGGTGCTGGACTGGCGGTGCACGCGAGCATGCGCATGGGCGAGCCAATCTGCGGAGCAATCAGCTTTTCTGGCGGTTTTGCAAATCCGCACAATGAGGCCAACGGCAGAAATGTTCAAGACCAGAAATCACCAGTTTGCTTTATTCATGGAGACAA
>JAFSXL010000001.1 GCA_017444125.1 Rickettsiales bacterium
AAAGGAGAAAAACAATGTGCTGGACTGATTGAGAATTGACAAAAATCATTCTTTTTCTGGGTTTCCTTGACCGACTGCGGTTTTCCCGATACCTCTGGTTCCCGTCGAAAGACAAATCAAAGGAGGTAAACCCAAATGAAAACAGCAGTTATCTACGCAAGATATTCCAGCGACAGCCAAACAGAGCAATCTATTGAAGGGCAACTTAGAGTGTGCCAAGACTATGCAAAACAAAACGACATTTTGATAGTTGACGCATACATAGACCGTGCAATGTCCGGCACCAATGACAATCGTCCGGCATTTCAAAAAATGATTCATGACAGTGAAAAGCAAAAATGGACGTATGTGGTCGTTTACAAATTGGACAGATTCGCACGCAATAAATACGAATCGGTCATCAACAAAAAGCGTTTGCAAGATAATGGAGTCAAACTCGTCTCCGCAATGGAAAACATAACGGACTCCCCTGAGGGCAGAATGATGGAGTGCTTTCTTGAAGGTATGAACCAATACTTTTCTGAAGAACTCACACAAAAAGTTCGCCGTGGTCTCAATGAGAGTTGGCTAAAAGGCAACGCAACAGGCGGTCCAAAAGTATTTGGATACGATGTAATAGACAAAAAATATGTAATAAACGAAAAGGAGGCTGCCGTAGTTCAAGAGATATTTACATTGTTTGCAAATGGCTACACATCAAAAGAAATTGCACAGTCATTGCAAGAAAAAGGAATTAGATATCAAACAGGCGATTTCATCAATCATAAAAAAGTGCTTAAACTTTTGAGCAAGCGCAAATATACAGGCAAAGTTGAGAGAAATGGTGTTGTATATGAAAATATCTTCCCACAAATTATATCCGATGAATTATGGCAAAAAATTGAGATGATACATGAAAAGAACAAAAAATCGCCGAGTAGCAAAAAAGCAGAATTTGATTTCCTTTTGACCGGCAAACTCGTTTGTGGTAAATGTCACAGACCTATGATTGGCACAAGTGGCGTTGATAGACATGGTAGAATTCATTATTACTATATTTGCAGTTCACGGAAACATAGGGCAAACTGTCAAGCAAAGATGATACATAAATTTGAAATTGAAGATCTAGTCATTAATACAACGATGGCACTTATCGCCGATGATAATGCCATAGGTATTATTGCAGATTCTGTGTTTGAAACAATATGTCGCAAACAAAAAGATGACTCTGCACTAAAACTACTTGAAAAGAACAAATCAGCAGCCCAGAAATCCGCACGGAATATCATATCAGCAATGGAACAAGGCATCATAACAGATATGACAAAAGAACGATTGCAAGAACTTGAAGCACAAATAAGCCAATATGATTTTGAAATTGAGCGTGAAAAAAATCGACACAAAGCATATGTGACGAAAGATACGATCAAAAACTATATCAAGACAAAGTTTGGCGATAATGCAAATGATGTAGATTTCAGAAAAATGATCGTCAATACTTTTATTCGAGAAATCATTTATCACGAAGACAAAATCATTGTAGCATACAATTTTGAAGATCCATCGGAGCCAACTACTATTGATATGGACACGACTATGAAAATGGAAGAGCAGAGCGAATCTGCTCTTTCTGTTAGCACTGAGTTGGACATTGCCCCCAGTAGGACGCCAACCACCTCGCAAGAGGTGGTTTTTTTATTGTGTACCATAAGGGCTTCGGCAACTACGCTGCTCCACGCAAAGCGTGGCAACCCC
>JAFSXL010000009.1 GCA_017444125.1 Rickettsiales bacterium
CTTGACATTTCCAAATCTTCCTCTATACTCTCTTTGTTTAATAGCTATTTTGTTTATATGAAACTTATTAATTATTATATTAATATTATCTCTTCGCGCAGCGAGAGAGAGAGAGAGAGAGTAGTTTAAGTTCTTTATCATCATCTCTTAAAAAATCTTTTACTCTTATAGAGTTATCTATTGTTCTTCTTATTCTATCACTTCTTGTAGGATCTTTATTAGTAGGAAGACAGATAGTAGATAGAGCTAAAATTCAAAGAATTATCTTTGAATTTGATTACTATGAGAAAGCATTTCATCAGTTTTATGATACTTACAAATTGCTGCCCGGTTCAATGAGCAGAAAGGTTTGTTATAAGTATGCAGAATTTCAAGGAAAATATAAGGATTATACAAAAAGCGGACCATCAAGTATTTTGACAAAAACACATCAGCAGTTTTGTGATTTGATTGCCAACACAAACCACGGATACAGCACAACAAGAAAAGTTATGGATAACAAAAACGTTCAGGGGTTGTTCTATCCAATGTGTTTGCTTTCAAAGGCAGGCGTAATTGAAGACATCAGCCACATAACTTGTTGGGGTTGCGACAGTCTAATTACTGGCGCAACTTCGTGGTGGAGTGAAGACAATGCTTACCGTGGAAATGGAGCACGTTTTTCGGCGCCAGCTTCGTTTGACAACAATTTGAGCGTATCGCTGCATGGTTGGTCAGATCCAATGGTTTATGAATACAAGTATAACTTCTTGATTAGCAATATGGTGCCAGACAGCGACTATGAAACCAATGACATAAGATATAAAAACGCCCTTGACGGCCACAACACAGTATCGTTGTTCGGAAATGACTACGCTTGCGGATGTAAAGCATCACAATCGGAAGTTTGTGTTTGTAATAAATCAACGGGTGCTTTAAGCTCAAAAATGTCATCAGAGTTGGATGCAAAAATTGATGATGGCCGTCCGGGAACTGGTAAAATGGTTGCCTTCAAAGGTAATGCTTCAAGAAGACCGGGCGCGACAACCGATGAAATCTTGCAAACCTGCTACGACAAACCAGTCAATCAAGTGAGTTCAGCAATATATCACTCTAACACGAACTTAAAATATGGATGTAATGTAATTAAGGTGATGGAAGACGTGAAATGATTCCTCGCCTTCCCCATCTTGACTTTTATTTCTCCGCTCTAATACTGTGTCGTTTTTATGGGTCAACTAATTGATTTTGGTGGTGGAAAAGTGCAAAAAAAGGCCAAACCAGAGCCAAAATTGGATGATGTGATTGGCCTCCTGCCAAAGTTGCGCTTCCTGAAAGATGAGGTGATTGTCGTCCACATTGACCAGAAGATCATCAAAAATGATGACCTGTTGAAGAAAACAATCAAGGACATCATCACAATTCGTTGCATGGGCGCCGTGACGATTATCGTGCCAGACAGCGATGTCAAAGTATCCGAATATTTTGTTGAAAATGGCTATGCCGACCCACTTGCAAACGCCAATTTTGCCTCCACAACAGGTATGACAGATGTCGTGGACGTGCTTATCAAGCATGACAGTGCAAAGAAAATCGGGAAGATTATCAGCAATTACAACACGATTAGCTTGGTAATTAGCGGGATTGACCTGAATATTGTATTTCCTGACGAGATTGTCAACAAGAACGTTGAAACCATGTCGTTCACAATGCGGCAAATGTATAATAGCTCAGTTCAGAAGAAGGCAAACTACTCCATTGACACACTGAATGAGATTGTCAAAACCGACATTGTGCCAGTCATTGTGCCAACTTTTAGAGACCAGCAGGGCAATGAATACATGCTGGAAAGCAACTTGTTTGCAATGTATTTGGCGAAATATTTGAATGCGCTGAAATATGTATCAATTTACTCAGACAACCAGCAGGTGCCGACAAGTTGTATTTACGGTGCTGAGCGCTTTACGAAGATTGTCCGCGATGGGAATTTTGATAGCAAGACACTGAAAATTCTAAATGCTGCTATTGAAGCAGTGAAGAATGGTGTCCAAGGCTCTCATGTAGTGGCTGCAGAAGGTTCGTCAATTATTGAAGAGTTCTGCAATGGGAATACTTCTGGGCTGTATCTCTATGATGACAGCTTGAACCATTTGTGATTATTTTGTCTCTTCCTCGAATGTGAAATGTTTAATCTCATGTCTTGATTTCAACATCGTCAGCTGGTCCGTTGGGAAGTTGTTAATCAATGAGATGTCCCCGAAAAAGAACAAATGCGCATTGATATTTTTGGCAAATTCAGCATCAACGCTTGCGTCACCAAAAAACCACAATTTGCTTGGATGATGCCACTTGTCCTTGAACTCAATGTTCTTCTCAACAATATCAAACATAGCCTTGTCTGGCTTGGCCGCACCTGTGTCATCGGGCCCAGCAATGAGCTCAAAATACTTCGCAAAACCAAATCGCTCGGCCTCTTCACGCACAATCGTGCCAGGTTTGTTGCTCAATACGCACTGCTTAATGCCCTCATTGTGAAAAAATCTTATCGTTTCTTTCGCGCCTTCCAGCGGCTGCAACATGTTTTGTGAATACTGATTGTAAATCAACTGATATTCATCCTGTATTTGTCTGGCTTGATTCTTACCAAATGTTGCCACAAAAACCTGCTCAAAGCTATATCCATTTATCTTGTAGACATCATCAACAACGAGCTCAGGAATGCCATATTTTTTATACAGCAAATTCATTGAAATAAGTGTCACAGGAAGAGTATTTACGAGCGTATTGTCCCAATCGTAACAAATGACCTTTGGTTTTTTGAATTCCATAAAACTAAAAACAAGTTATGATATTTTAGATATTTTTTTTGGATTGTCAAATTGAAAAAGAAGATTTTATAAATTTTACAAATTAGCTTTTATTTGTGTTGATATAATACTAATAACTGCATTAAAAAACCACATCTTGACAAATAAATTCAGCCAAATAACATGATTGCGCCGAAAGGATATAGTAATAAATTTGACACGCAAAGATGTTTGGACTCGGGGGCGGTACCCGACACCTCCACCAATGGGGGTGATTAAGCTTCGACAGGCAATTGAGTGTGGCATTTTACTTGGTTTGACCGACCATAATAAGTCAAATTGTAAATGGCAATAAGCCTAAAGACAATGTAATTGATGGCACATCGTTCTTCAAACGTAGAAACGTTGAGAGCGCTGAAATGGCTGCTTAATTAGTATCCTTCGGGATAGACGATTAAGGATTACATGGTCAGCGATGACCTAAAATATCCCGGGGCGCTCACTGCCTATCAACAGAAGTGTGAGATTTTTTGTTTTTAATTGACAAAATAATAACTTTTAATATAATTTATTGTCTTTATAACAAATTTTATGAGTAATATTAATAACAAAAAGCCTGTGACTTTAAATGATATAGAATTTATTAAATATAAAAAATTACATGATATAATTAGAGAGTTCAAAGTTGTGTTGGAAAATAGAGGTGCGATTAATGTTGATATTGATAGTTCTTTGAATACATTTACTCCTAATATTATAAAAGGTAGGTTAAATTTTGATGGACAGTACATAGAGTTCAACTTTATACCACATCGCGAAGGAATTACAGATTTTAATATGTTTATTGATGGGAAAAGTGTGTATGAAGGTAAGGTTATGAAATGGGGAATGCACATTATTGATTTAATTTTGCGGAAAAGAAAAAAAATAAAATTGGTTGATCTATCAGACAATAAAAAAGAAAAATATCCTAAAAAATAATTACAAATTGAAATCTCTCCCGCGAGATCTTGACCTCGCGTTTCGTTATCCTTAGCACTTTGTATTAAAAGCCAATTAGCTTCGCGCAGTTGCAACAAATTTCTATTGCAAAATATTTTTTTTATTTCACAAGTAGCTATGCGGCTTTCAAAATATTACCTTCCGACCACAAAATATGTGTCAAAGGATGTGGTTTTGGCGAGCCACAAATTGATGTTGCGTGCAGGAATGATAAAGCAATGCTCGGCTGGGTTATACACACTTTTGCCGCTTGGATACAAGGTTTTACAGAAGGTTGAGAAAATAATTCAGGAGGAAATTGACAAAATTGGCGCAATGCGATGCGGTTTTCCGATTATTCAAGATGCAAATTTGTGGCGAGAAAGCGGCAGATTTAATAGCTACGGCGATGAAATGTTGCGGATAAAAGACAGGGCAGGGCATGACTTGGTGTATTCTCCAACCAACGAGGAGGCGGTCGTAGATGTCTTCCGCGGGCAGATTTCGTCCTACAAGCAGCTACCAATCTCTTTGTATCAAATAAATTGGAAGTTCAGGGATGAAATTAGGCCAAGGTTTGGGCTCATGCGCGCACGTGAATTCTTGATGTTTGACAACTATTCATTCGCCAAAGACATGGCCGAAGCAGAGGAGATTTTTAACAAAAATGGCGAAGCATATCTGCACATTTTCCATCGACTTGGATTGAAAGCAATCCCAATGCAAGCAGACAACGGGGCTATTGGTGGGACATTTAGTTGCGAGTTTCAAATCTTCGCAGACAGCGGCGAAAGCAAGGTTTATTATGAGAAAAATTGCTATAATGAGTTCTGCGAACTTTGTAAGAAATCTGACTTGACATGGAGCGAGCTTAAACGCATTGCGGGCGGCAAAACATGGGCTTGGACGGAGGAGAAATACAGCGAGGAAGAGGTCAAAAAAGCAGGTTTTGATGTAGCCAATATCATTGAAACACGAGGCATTGAGGTTGGACATATATTTATATTTGGCGACAAATACACAAAGGCCATGAATGTGCTTGTCAATGGTGCGGATGGCGAAGATTTTTATCCTCAAATGGGATCGTATGGCATTGGCGTGACGCGAGTAGTGCAGGGTGCTATTGAGGCAAATCATGATGACAAAGGTATAATTTGGTCGCCAACGATGTCTCCATTTGATGTAATGTTGATAAATCTTGACCCTAAAAATGAGGACATAACGGCGCAATGTGAGCGGAAATATCAGGAGCTGATAGAGCAGGGCGTTGATGTGCTTTATGATGACACTGACAAGTCAATAGGCGAGAAGTTTGCAGTGGCGGATTTACTTGGTATTGTGCGGCAAATCAGGATTGGAAAAAAAGGTATTCAAGAGGTTGAAAGGAAGTGATATGGTTGGTTTTTTTAGTAATTTTATTAACAAAATTAAGATTTTGTTCCACTGTTTATGCGGGTGCGCGGTGTTCTCGCTGGTGTGTTTTTTATATTTCAGAATATTCATTGATTTTGCGCAAAAAACCAAAAAAGTTGACATGGATGAAGTCAAAATGGTGCAAGTCATCAACCTTGAAAAGTCAAAGGAGAGGAGGGAGAATTACGAGAAAATGCTGGATTTAAAGTTCGGCGGAAAGCTTTTCGCAGCAAATTCAAAAGACATTGCGATGAAGGCAACTCATGGGCGTTTTGACCTGATTTTTGAGGAGCTGGACGATAAAAATAATGTTGTGAAAACATTTGATGCAAGTGAAATTGACGAAGGAAAAATTGAGTTAAAAAAAATGGTGAGATATAAAATTTATGACAAAAATTATCCAGAGACATATTTTTATTATCAGTTTAATCCAAGTGAAATTATCTATAAAAAAACAC
>JAFSXL010000010.1 GCA_017444125.1 Rickettsiales bacterium
AGAGAGAGAGAGAGTAGTTTAAAAACTTCATCATCTCTTTTAAAAAAATCTTTTACTTTGATTGAATTATCAATCGTTTTATTAATCTTATCATTACTGGTTGGTTCACTTCTTGTTGGTCGTCAAATTGTTGATCGGGCTAAAATCCAACGTTATCTATTTGAGTTAGATTACTATGAAAAAAATTTCCACATGTTTTATGACACATACAGAACTGTGGTTGGACATTTAGATCAAAAGACATGTAAGAAATACAGTAAGTTTGACAGGAAAGGTTGCAATATTTGTGATTACATTGGAAGCGTCAAGTTATCAAAATTGATGGAAAGTGACACAAATGGAACTGTTTATACCAAATACACCAGTGAATATAAGATTGAATTCAATGACCGCCTTCAAGATGGTGTTTTTAATGTTTCGGGGCCTTGTTCGTGTTTTGAATATTGCTGGGGACATGGCGATCCGAAACAAGACTATAGAGCCCTGGAAGACCCATGGTTACATTTTGGCTGGATAACTTCTACATATGATAAAAACACATTGATTCGTTATAGTGGTTTTAACTTTAAAAAGCAGTTGCAAGTTTTAGGGCACTACAATTACAATATGTTCACAACATCAAATAAGAAGTACAACTCTACTTTGCCACACGAAATTGATAATGCAAAATTCCGCTCTTATCTTGATATGCATAATACCATCTATACTGATACAAACAGAGATATTGGTGTTGGTGGTAGTGAAGGAGCATTGAGTCGAAATGCAAAAACAAGAAACAATGCAAGTTTCAGCTCCAAACTTGCTTCTGAACTTGACGCCAAAGTTGACGATGGTCGCCCCGGAAGCGGAAAAATCCTTGCTTTGAAAGGTGGGCATGCTCATAATAAAAACTCAACTGAAGATCAACACAAAGCAGTTTGCTACGACAAAATGGCAAACGAGGTTGATAAAGCGATTTATCATTCTTCAACAGATTTGAAGTATGGCTGCAATATCATCAAAGTAATGGAAGATGTGAAATGAAATGATGATATATTAGTTTTGTTAGAATTATTATATTAATATAGTTTTCTAACAAAATAGCTTATTAAACGGGTCTCTCACTGGCAAGAGATTGTTGGTGGACGATTTTTTTACTTGACAATAAAAAAGATTATCCCATAAAATTCCATAGAATTCCATTTTGTGGAATAGATTTTGGTGAAAGTCCAAAAAAGTTGTTTTAAAAACCATATAGTTTCTGTATGGAGCTGTTTTTTGAGCCCTTCGGGGTGTGCTGGCTTCGGTTGGCGAGTTATTTGGTTGTTCGTTGAGCGGACAAGCTGTTTGGCCTATGGCCATTGTGAGTAGTATGAGTGGGCTTTTTTTGTCTACATACAGTAATAAGATTGACGCGAAGGGACGTGTATCTATGCCTGCGAGCTTCCGCGACATCATTACAAAAGAGGACGAAGGAGGCGTGGTGATATACAAATCACTGTCAAAAAAGTGTCTGGAAGGTTGCACGCAGTCATACATCATGCGGTTGCAAAATGCGATGGATGGCTTTGACCCATTTTCACCCGAGAAAGATGCATTCACCACGGCGATTTTCTCCGACAGTGTTGCGCTGGATATTGACAAGGATGGCCGTATCAATGTGCCAAAGCAATACACTCAATATGCTGGCGTGAAGGACATGGCACTGTTTGTTGGTAAGGGCAAGACATTTGAAATCTGGAACCCTGATGACTATGCAGAATACGCCAAGAAGTGTCGCGAGTTTGCAGTTCAAAATGCAAAGTTGATTAAGTGGTAAAAATTCCCAATTAAAAACTTGATTGTTTTGTTTTTTTTTGTTATTATCTTACAAGTTTTAGATTAGATATATGCGAATTTTACAAAATGAGAGCGGTGAATTTTACGTAAAGGAAAGCGAAAGTGCAAAATGGTATCATCATAATTCTACAGCACAAAGTAAAGGTGATTTGTTCGATGAAGATAAAGAATTATTGAACAGATGTTGTCAAGAATTAAATGATTGCATTCATAATTTTGATCTTCCTAACCAAAAAGAACCTCAGGATGCAAAAATACCATTTAATGATTGTGTATCACGCGGAATTAATGCTATTAATAACGTTAGATCAATTTTAGAAAAAAATGGGCAAATTATTGACAAATTAAAGAAAAAATTCAAGAAGACATTAATACAAAAACACAAGAAAACCTTAAAAACATCAATACAAGAAAAATATCATATTGATATTAATGAAATGAGTAATGATAGTAATAAATTTTTCCGAAGCGACGAAAAACGTTGGAAAAGAATTAAAATGTTTGGAAAACATCTTTTCAGCACAAAAGCAACAATCAAGGGAAAGATTAACAAACTGTTTAATGAATATGTTAATAATGATAATCAAGATAAAGATTATGAACAACAATTTGATAACTTATTTGATGAGTTAATGCGGCACAACAATGCAAAAAAAGAAAAGAAGCTGAATAAAGAGTCCAAACTTAATATTGCTTTTGATAATAGCCATAAACAAGTAATTTAATGTTTAATAAATCACCTTATCTTATAAAACCTCTGATTTGTCATTGGGCTGGCGAGGCCGCCGAGCTCTGCGATATATGGCCCAACTTTGATGTAGTTCAAAACATCCAGCAGGCGTTTGTCAACTGCATCAAGTTCAAGGCCTGTGTAGAGACAGGTTTTCAATCCCCTTTTTTCCGTAATGTCAATGAGTTCCAGCAGGCGTTCAATCTTCCATTCGCCGCCGTAAAACAGCACACACGAGGCATATTTATTGCGGTCAAGCAAGGAGGTGAATTTATCATTGGTGAGCTCCTCACCAAATTTTGGATCCCATGTGAATGCACTGTGGCAGCCCTTGCAATGTATCGGACAGCCAGACAGAGATATTGCCAAAGCTATTTCATCAGGCACATCGTGAGTAGTTATAAACGCGGATGAGAAATACAAAACATTTCCTTCCAGAGGTTTGAATTGCATACTATCGCCCATATCAGCACTCACCTTTACACAACTTCTGGACCTTAATTACACCAACGGCATTTTTCTGCGGTGAATAGGCACGCCTTGCGTGTTCTTCGCGACGCTCTTTGCTCCATGAAGAAATTGTCTTTAAATAACCAATAATTCTTGTAGCATGCTCAACATTTTCAGAATGACACTGCGAGCACTCTGTTAATGTATGTTTGTCAATATATCCACAGCTATTACAACATGTCACAAGAATGTTGAAGCAGAAATATTCACATCCTTCTGTAGCAGCAACTTTTAACAACTTTTTAAAACCTTCCTGCGTTGGATATTCTGACAAATTGCAGTGATAGGCGGAACCCCCATCAAGATATTGCATAAACCGTTTGCCGTGCATTTGAAACTTGTCGAGTATTGAAATGTCCTCATCTTCCACTTTGTAGAGATATGAATTATAGCAATCGCGTTCTGACTTTAATCCATCTTCTTTATCCCAGCGCGCATTCTTGACGCCCAAGTTTTCAGCTGGCACAAACTCCGTGTTAAACTTATAACCTGTCTTTATTGTAGCTTTTTTGTTCTCATCACTGATGGTCTTTAAAATGTTCTCAACAAACGACATATAATCCTCGTTCAAGCTAATATCCAAACCTTTACTTTCAGCTGCTTCAACCATTCCATTGATACCAATTGTCAGATATTGTCTGTCCATCGTGATATACCCTGCATCATAGACGGGCATTAAGCCAGCTGCAAGATACTGCTCCATGAGCTTGCGTGTTGCGATTTGATATTTATGGATTTTCTGAACCATTTCACGAATATCCAAACCCTTTTGAACTGCGCGATTCAGGTTAATCGTTATCACATTCAACGAGCCGGTTGATACTCCACCGGCACCGAGCGTGTAGCTAAACTCTTTTCTCTGGTCTTCAATGTTATTTTTCAAACGGCAGCAGCTTGATAGCGCACATGCATTGTCGCTCATGAAGGTAAAGAAACCATTTCCTTCTGCATATTCCTCGGTTATGAAATCCTCAAAGTTTTTATCAACAAGCTCGCCATTTTTCGTCAAACATGCAGCAGTAATTACTGGATATGTCAACAGGGCGCTGCAACGCTCTTTGTTGAACCATTTCATGAAGTATTTTTGCAGTTTATCTAAACTCTCATAACTTGGCCTAGACCAATCAGGGAATGCGAAGTCACCAAACATGGCCTCAAAATAAGGCCTGTCATAGATTGAAATGTTCCAGAAAATTGACTGATAACCTCTTGAAACAGATGGTTGGTTGATGGTGTAGACAACATGTTGCAAGTGCGCATCGATGTCCTTGGTGTTCGTTTCCAAGTAGTTTTCACCATATGTTTTCTTTGCAAAGTAGTCAAAATACATCAGGAACTCCACTGTTGCAACCGCACCAGCAAACTGACTTGATACAGCCAACATGAGGTTAATGAACCCTCCGCAGAAGCTTGCCAAGTGCTTTGGCGCCACCGAACCGCCGCCCAATGTCTTCAAACCGTTCAACAAAAATGGATACATCGTAATGCTGGTGCAATATGGTTTTAAACTGGTCTCATCGTGGATATAAATCTCATGGTCTTCAATCTGACGAATATATTCTTTTGCCAAATCCTCACCGTAAAGTTCAGTGATTTTGTCGCAAATCAGTGCACGATTAATCTGAATATTGATGTCCTTGTGAATTTCATACTCCATCGTATGCATGTTTTTGTTTGTTATATTTGCATTAGCATCAAAGCTTGAACCATCCGCAGCATTGTTGCTTTTGCTTGAGTAGTTTTTAATAAACTCTTTTTTTAGTTCCAACTGCTTGTCTGTAAGTTTTACAAAGAACTTGTTTTTTTTACCATTTTTCTGTTCCATAAATAAAGTGGGATATCAGAATGAGAAATGAAAATATAAATGTCAAATACAAGCGAACCATTGAAAACAGTAAAGCATGCCGACTTTGCCAGCTATTTTAGTGGATAAAAAAAAATTAAAATATTTTTCTTGACACGAGATTGATATATTAAAAAGTGTAATAATGCTCAATTTTAAAAAAATTAAAACAAGACATCAATAATTTTAAAAATACAAAAAAAATAAATACAACATAACTTTTTTAAGAGAGTGCAAATAAATTAATAAACTGGCGGACAGAGAGGGATTCGAACCCTCGGTACGGAAAAACCATACGCCGGTTTTCGAGACCAGTGCCTTAAACCACTCGACCATCTGTCCGAATAATTGCTTGTAATGTATGAAATATTATTTTCAAGCAAGATTTCGTAAATTGTTGCGCTGCCCGAGGCCACGCCCTCGCCGTTTGCACTCTCCTCGTTCCGCTGCGCTCCACTTCGTCCAGCAAACGCGCTCCGCGCCGCGCAACAAAACCATTTGCATTTTATATTTCCACTTCTAACCACTATTCACTTATTTAAGTTGTTATGGTAAAGGTCTACGATCCAAATGCCAAAATGCGGCGGACGAAGAATATCATAACCCTTACATCACTCTACGGCACAATTATTGGGCTGATTTACTATGCCTGCATAATGGTCGCAATCGTAACAATAGAGGGTTCGGGGCAGTTGGTTAACCTTTTTTCCTTGAAGATAGAGCAACAAATTCCTTTGGCAATCAAAACGGCACAGTATTATCTCAAACTTTTCCACGCAAATGTTGGGGTGATTGGATTTCAAGATTATAATTTCTTCCTCATCAAAGCCGCTGGAACGCTGATTGTCCTGCCAATCACAGTCGTGCTGACTTTATTCCTCATTTTCAGAAAAAAAATAATGGAGTTTGTGCCCTACAAAAAAGATGCTTCCGTGCATGGTGATGCTCACTGGGCAGACAAAAAAGAGGTTGGAAGGGCAGGCATGGAGAGCACGCGCGGCCTTCTCATGGGACAACATCCTTACAAGAAAAACAAGTTTCTCATCACGGACATACACGACTATCAGCACACATTGTTGTTTGCGCCAACGGGTTCAGGAAAAGGTGTCGGATTTGCTATACCTAACTGTGTCTTCTGGGAGGAAAGCTTGATTTGCCATGACATTAAGCTTGAAAACTTTGAGACATCCGCTGGGTGGCGAGAGACATTTCTAAAACAAAAGGTATTCTGCTGGGTGCCGGCAGATGTCAACGGAACAAGCCACTGTTATAACCCAATGGAGTGGATTTCAAACAAACCAGGACAGATGGTGGATGACGTGCAAAAGCTGGCAAATATTCTTCTTCCAAAGCAGGAGTTTTGGACAAACGAAGCACGCACACTGCTGGTTGGAATTATTCTATATCTTCTCGCCGACCCTGCCAAACCAAAGACATTTGGTGAGGTCGTCCGAACAATCCGTAGTGATGACTTTGCGTATCTTGTCGCTGTCGGACTTGACACATACGGCGACACCATCCACCCTATTGGCTACATGAACTTAGCCGCATTCCTACAAAAAGCCGACAAAGAGCGCTCAGGAGTTGTATCAACACTGAATTCAGGACTTGAACTTTGGGGTAACCCGATCATTGACGCCACAACGGCCAAAAGTGATTTCAACTTCACAAAAATGAAGGAAATTCCAACAACTGTATTCATTGGTCTTACACCTGATAACATCCAGCGTTTGAAGCCACTTATGTGCATGGTCTACCAGCAGGCCACAGCATTTATGTCCCAGCACATGCCTACAAAAGAGGAAAAAGTCGGCGTGCTGTTCCTCATGGACGAGTTTCCTACTGTCGGAAAGCTTGAACAATTCCTTGCAGGTATTGCATATTTCCGTGGTTATCACGTGAAGTTGTTCCTAATCGTTCAGGACACCCAGCAGTTGAAGGGAACTTACGAAGACACTGGAATGAACTCATTCTTGTCAAACTCAACATATCGTATTACATTTGCAGCTAACAATGTGGAAACTGCTCGTCTTATTAGTGAACTTATCGGAAATCAAACAGTTGAAACCACCAGCGGAAGCCGAAACAAGTGGTTTAATATCAATGGAAATGGTGGTTCGGTGAGTATCAGTCAGTCCCAGAGAGCACTTCTTATGCCTCAGGAGGTTATTAATCTTCCACGTGATAATGAAATAATCTTGATTGAGGCCAACCCACCAATCAGAACAAAAAAGATTTTCTGGTATAAAGTAAAATGGATGTCTGCCAGAGTTAGAATGCCGTTCACACCACTCCCACACCAAGAACCAATCGTAAAGAAAAACGAAAGCCCAAAGAAGGATAAGAAGAAGAAATAGTTATTGAAAATTATTTACCAATGTTATTGTTTTTATTTTTCTCATCAGCAATTGTCTTTGTACTAAGTTTCGCCTCCGCTGTTTTTACTTCCTTAGCGCCATTCTCTGGTAACTTGCTAGTAGGTATTTCAACAGAATTTGGTAAAGAATTTACAAGAGTTGTAATCTTTTGTGACAAACCTGATAATTGTGCCATATCATCAACTTCTTTTTTTTGTTTTTCCAAATCACTATTACTTTTCTCTGCATTTTCCTTTGCAGCTACCAAGGCTCGATTTGCATCTAAATTTTTTTGCTGAACAACATTCAACTCAGCAATTGCATTATTTTGCTGTGCAAGAAGTAAATCCTGAACCTGTGCAACATTGACTTTACCTTTAAACTTCGCATATCTTACACCGTTAATAGTTTCAACAGGAATTTCCGTTTTCTTTCCATTTACAATAGCCGTTATGGTTTCCTGAGCGACAACTTGTTTATTATCATTTGTTTTTTCCTTACTTTGACTCTTTTCCTGTTCTTTTTCATTCTCCTTTTCTTTTACATTTTCTTTTCCGTCTTTATTATTTTTGCCAGTATCTTTACCATTACTTTTGTGTATTTTATAAATAACAGCTCCAATTACAGTAACCGCGGCAACCGCAGCGACAGAAATTAATGTAATCAATAACCAAATTGGCATATAGTTCTACTTTAACGTTACAATTCTTTTCCTTTTTTTTCCATGGAGCTTAAATTCAACATGCAACCATTCATTATTGCTTTTGTTTCATAATTCATGTCAATTTCCGCGGATTTCTTGTTCGTCATCTTTTTTAGTTCTTCTCTCTGTTTGACCGTTTGCTCGTCAGGAACAAATGCTTGTTGTTCAAACTCCATAAATCAACACGGTAATTTTATCAAAAAAAAAAGTTTTGTAAAGTGTTTTTTTTATATTGTGATTAAAAACTAAAAAAATCATATCTATGTTGCGCTGCCCGAGGCCACGCCCTCGCCGTTTGCACTCTCCTCGTTCCGCTACGCTCCACTTCGTCCAGCAAACGCGCTCCGCGCCGCGCAACAAACGCACGTTTTTATACTTGACAATTATTTTTATGAAAATACTCGTTTCTATTATGAAAGTTAAAGCCTCAATAAAAAACCTACGCAAAAGACAAGGATGCAAGCTTGTAAAAAGGGGAAAAAGGATGTATGTTATTTGCAAAACAAATAGAAGATTTAAGGCAAAACAAGGATAATTTAATGATATTTTTATGGCAGTTCCAAAGAAAAAAACTTCAAAATCAAAGCGTGACATGAGATCAGCGGGCAAGGGTCTCGTTAAAAAAGCTCACATTCGCCGCAATGAAAAGGGTGAGCCAGTGATGTCTCATGTTAAAGTAGTCAAAAGAGAGCGCAAACCAAAGGATAACAAAGATAGTGGCGAGAGCGCCGCATAGTGATTGATTATGACGTCCATTTTATCAAAAAAAACAGTGCGTCATTTTATATCTTTGTTTAGAATTGGTAGCAAGAAAAAAGCTAATACAGAACTTAAATTGAACAGCAAATTGTTCTTCGTATTCGCCTTTTTCAGTGAGTTCCTATTCATATATTCTTTCTACATCACATATTTCAACAAACACGGATTTCACACCGATCAACTCGCCTTCCTCATAATAATAATGAATGTCTCAAAGATGCTATTTGACCTTCCAGCAGGCATCTTTGCTGACTTAGTGAGCCGCCGCAACCTCATCATGTTCGGGCTTGTAGCAAAGGCAATCTTCTGCGGACTATGCTTCTCATTTGACAACTACCACTGTCTGCTCGCTGCCATGGCCTTCTACGGTGTTGGCAACAGTTGTATCTACTACCACACGGAGGCATACATTTTTGACAACTTCAAAATTCAAAATAAAGAAAACAAATATCCGCAATTCATGGGCGCATATTACGCCATCGGTAACATTGCCATTGCGGTTGCAGCTTTTACCGGCGACATCATCTTCAAAATATTGAGCTTCAAAGGCGTATTCGCAGCATCCATCGGTTCTCTGTTTGTGGCATCAATGATATTAATGCATTTACCAAATTACAAAGTCAACGAGCGAGTTTCAAGCGTATTCCACGTTAAAAACGCACAAAACATTGCAACCCTTTTCAAACGTCTTATCAAGAAGCCAAACATCGTACGCCTAATGATTTTTGCTATCATCCTTGACGCCATGTTTATAGTGATGATTGACATGAACACCAGCTTGATGAACGCACTAAACATGAGCACCTCTGGCGTATCACAAATTGTCGGCGCTGTCGGGCTTATCCGCGTGGCAACCAACTATTTTTCAGGCCACGCCGTGCGCTTCATGACATTCAAACGCGTGCACTCATTCCTGCTATTACTGATGCTCGCCAGCATGTTCCTGTCGCTCCGCAGTGGCTACTATTTAGTAGGTATCATCTCGGCATATTTATGTGTCTATCCATTCTTTGATATGTCAATCAAAACCAAAATCCAGAACCGCATAGACAGCTCAACAAGAGCTACAATCCTCTCCTTTGCAAGCATTGGCGCATCAATTTTCGCAATCGCAATGAACTCTTTTGTCGGTGTTATCTCAACAAATTATGGCTACAAAACGACACCATTTGCCATCGCCCTACTCATCACTGCCCTACTTTTGGTCGTCAGAAACCTGACAATGTTCTACCGCGTTGACAAAAATATAAGAAAAATCGTTAGCAGAAAAAAGGCCAAATAAGATTATTTTGTTTTCTCATTCAGCCACTCTTCAAAGACCTCTTTTGAAGTGCCTCCTGTTCTGCTTGCGACAACTTTTCCGTCCTTGAAAAGTGCAAAAAATGGAATACCAGATACACGAAATCTTGCGGCTAAATTTTGTTGATCATCAACATTAATCTTATAGAATGACACGCCCTTGACGCTCTCCGCAAGCTCGTCAATGACAGGTCCCATCATTCTGCAAGGTCCACACCATGGCGCCCAGAAATCAACCAACGCAAACCCCTTACCATTCTCAATGGTCTTCTCAAAATTCTCGTCAGTCAATTCACCAACTTTCTCACTCATAACACGCTAATTAAACATTTTTATCATCGCTGCAATGCCTTTCTCACTCTCATCAAAGATTGTTTCAATTTCAATTTTCGGCGTCATGTAATACGGCACAGTAACAATTTTATTCTCCTCGTCCACGCAAATCTCACCCGCATTGCAAACCTGATAAGTATTCTTACGCTTTTCAATAGCCTCCTCGGTATATTTGCCTACATCAGTCATCACCTTGATACCAGTCAGCGAGCCACTAACCAATATCCCCGCCATGCAGCCAGCAAAAATCGGTTTGCCCTGTTCGTGAAACGCCTGTATCAAACTCTTAATCTCATCGCGCACTGTGTAGTCATTGTTCTTCGTGCAGCTGCTACCGTTGCAGACAATAAAATTACTAAAACTCGTTCCAGTGCCATACCCCCCCGGGAAAACCAAGCCATCAAACTTATTGAATGACAACTTTTTAATGTCATGGATGTTTGCATGGTTCAAGCGGCCGGCCTCGTCAAGCATGTTGCGCTTCTCGCTCGATTGCTGCATTTTGTTGCAGTGAATGACATATTTCTGGTCCTCGTCAATCGCAAAGCACATGTAGTCCAAGCCAGCCCTCCGAATAGCAAGCATAAGGCACATGGCTTCGTGGCACTCGGTGCCATCCATCCCCCCACATCCGCTCATTATGATCGCCAGCTTCTTCATATCACTCAATCGCATCAATATCTAAAACCTGATCCTCGGCCAAGCCCTCATTTTTGTAGACATCCTGCGCGATGTGCTTATACTGCCTTGTCACAAAGCCAGTTCCAGCAGGTATCAATCGGCCAACAATCAAGCTCTCCTTCATGCCACGCAAGTCGTCCTTCTTGCCCTTTATTGCCGCGTCCGTCAACACCTTCACTGTCTCTTGGAACGAAGCCGCAGAAATAAACGACTCGGTTTGCAGTGATGACTTTGAAATTCCGTAGAACATTCTGTGGAAAGTTGCAGGCGCCAAGCCAGCCTCCACGGCCTTGTTGTTCTCCTCGCGCACCTTTGTCAGCTCGTATTGATAACCCGCCTTCAAGCTCGTGCCGCCGCAGTCATCAACCACAACTTTGTTCAACATGTATTTTGCGATCACCTCAATGTGCTTACTGTCAATGTCAATACCCTGCAATTTGTAGACACTTTGCACCTCTTGGACAATGTAGGCAGTTAGCGCGCCGACACCCTTGAAACGCAGGATGTCATGTGGGTTCATGGCGCCATTTATCAGCACATCTCCGTTGCGCACACGACCTCCATCACGCACCGCGATATACTTCCCTTTTGGCACACTATACACAATAGGGTCAACCGTTGGGTCGTCTGGGTGAATTGTCAACTTAATCATTGAGCGTGTCTCCTTGCCGAACTCAACATATCCATCCGCACCAGCCACAACGGCCGCACTTGATGGCACGCGAGCTTCAAAAATCTCCTCCACTCTTGGCAGACCTCCTGTAATATCCTTGACAACGTTCATGTCATCGCGCAAAATCTTCGCAATTCTGTCTCCGACATGGATTTCATCGCCATCATTCAAGTGCAAAATCGCGCCGACAGACAAGAAATATCTAAACGCAACGCCGTGGTCGTTAACCAGCACCTCGCCCGTTTTGCTATCCAAAATGCTAACACTTGGCTTCAATGTTTTGGCCGTGTCAGTCCAGTTAATAATAACCTTGTTCGTGTGGCCGAGTGCCTCATCAACTGACTCCATGTAGGAAGTGCCTAAAATCATGTCGTCCAAGCGCGCCTTACCATCCTGTTCTGCAATCAGATAAATATTATATGGGTCCCATTCTGCTAACCTTTGACCAAGCTTCACAGTGTCTCCATCGTTCACCATCAGCTTTGCGGAGTAGCCAACAATGTGTGAGTAGACAACCTTGCCCTTGTTGTCAAGCACCTCCACGTGGCCTGAATTTGACACCACAACCTTCTCACCGTTTTTGTCAACCACGAAGCGCAACTCGTTAAAGTGAACCTTACCAGCGCTGCCCGCGTCAACCACCGACTGCGCAATTTGCTTTGTTGCGACACCTCCGATGTGGAACGTATTCAATGTCAACTGCGTTCCTGGCTCACCAATTGTCTGTGCTGCAATAACACCAACTGCCTCACCAACATTGACAACATTTGAAGTCGCCAAGTCAATACCATAGCACTTTGCGCAAATACCATATTTTGCATTACAAGTCACAGGTGAACGGACAACCGCCGAGCTAATTTCATTGTCATCAAGCAACTTGACAAGCTTCTCGTCCACGAAGTCGCCCGCCTTTGCAAGCACTTTTCCATCATGAGACAAAACATCCTGAGCCAAGAAACGCCCTTTTACAACATCGCTCAACTTCTGAACGACCTTTCCGTCCTCTATTTTAGCATGATATTCAATACCTTCCGTGCATCCGCAGTCGTGCTCAGTCACAATGCAATCCTGCGCGACATCAACCAAACGGCGTGTCAAATATCCAGCATCAGCTGTCTTCAAAGCTGTATCAACATTACCCTTACGAGCTCCGTGCGCCGCATTAAAGTATTCCATGACACTCAAACCCTCCTTGAAATTTGAAATCACTGGCGTTTCAATAATAGCTCCATTTGGTTTAGCAATCAACCCTTTCATTCCAGCAAGCTGCTTCATGTGAGCTTTTGAAGCACGCGCGCCCGAGTTCATCATCAAGGTTATAGAGTTAATCTTCGCGGTATTAGAGCCCTCTTTCAGCAAGTCCATGACTTCGTTTGACAGCTCGTCAGTGCACTCCGCCCAGTAGTCAGTCACCTTGTTGAAACGCTCCTTCGTGGTGATATAACCCTCTTGATACTGCTTGTCAATCTCCTTGATTTTTTCCATCACCTCCTCAATTTTCTCATATTTGTCAGCTGGCACTTTGATGTCCTCCTTGCTCAAAGAAATACCTGACAAAGTGGCATATTTAAAGCCCATCTTCATGATTTTATCGCAGAAAATGACAGTCACTTTTGGCCCATAGACAGCATAGACATTCTTGACAATTTGCCCCAAGAAACCAATGCTCCACTGAGTATTTAAGTAGTCAAAAGTCATCTTACCATCGTGTGGAAGGAACTCGTAGAGCATGATGCGACCAGCGGTTGTCTCCTGCGCACACTGCATTTTGTCAGCCGCCTTGCCCTCTGCATCGTTATATTTATAGAAATATTTTATCTTTGTGTTGACAGTAATTTCCTTGTCCATCATGGCCTGCATGACATCGTTGTAGCTGTAAAAGGTATGCCCCTCACCCACTTCGCCATCAAACGCGGTCGTCATGTAATACAAACCAACCGTGATATCCTTGCGCGGCACAATCATTGGCTGACCGTTTGCCGAGCTCAAAATGTTGTTAGATGACATCATCAAGATACGCGATTCCAGCTGTGCTTCTATTGACAACGGCACGTGCACGGCCATCTGGTCGCCATCAAAGTCAGCGTTAAATGCCTTACAAACCAGCGGGTGAACCTGCATGGCTTTCAGCTCAATCAGCTTTGGTTCAAATGCCTGAATACCCAATCTGTGCAGTGTTGGAGCACGGTTCAGCAACACTGGGTGCTCGCGAATAACTTCCTCCAAAATCTCCCAGACCTCCGGCACTTTGGCCTTTATCATCGCGGATGCTTGACGAATTGTCGTGGCTTTTCCGTATAAGCGCAACTTTGACAAAACGAATGGTTTGAAGAGTTCCAAAGCCATCAATTTTGGCAAACCACATTGGTGCAGTTTCAGCTCTGGGCCACAAACGATAACTGAACGTCCCGAATAGTCAACACGCTTACCAAGAAGGTTCTGACGAAGACGCCCCTGTTTTCCTTTCAAGAAATCACTGATTGATTTCAATGGACGACCAAGCGAGCTCTTTGCAACCTTCGCGTTATTGCTGTTTGCATTATTCAACAGAGAGCTCACGGCATCCTGCAACATTCTGCACTCGTTCTGAATAATCAGCTCAGGTGCGTTCATTTCAATCAACCTCTTCAAACGGTTATTCCTGTTAATGATACGTGCATACAGCGTATTCAAGTCAGAAATCGCCATACGGCCTCCATCCAGCGGAACAAGTGGTCTCAAATCAGGTGGCAACACAGGCAACACCGTAAAGACCATCCATTCAGGTCTGTTTCCAGATGAAATAAAGTCCTCAACCAGCTGCAAACGGCGCTGCAAGCCAGCCAATTTCACATCCGACTTCGTGTTCGCAATCATTGCTTCAAGCTTACCTTTTTCCTGCTCCAAGTCCATTGACAAGAGGGCTTGACGCAAACCTTCCGCGCCCATCATCGCCTTGAAAGCATCTTGGCCAAACTCATCCAGCGCGCGCTCATACTCACCCTGCCCTAAAATCTGATACTTTGACAGCGATGTAGCGCCTGCATCAATGACAATATACTTTTCAAAATACAGCACACGCTCCACATCTTTGGCCGTTGCATCCAGTAAGATTGATATTTTTGATGGCACTGCACGCAAGTAGAGCGTATTCAACGCAGGATAAACAAGGTTGATGTGCCCCATTCTCTCGCGACGCACACGCGAAACAGTGACTTCAACATCACACTTCTCACAGCAAATCCCCTTATATTTTACGCGCTTATATTTTCCACAAAGACACTCGTAGTCCTTGATTGGCCCGAAAATACGAGCACAAAAAAGTCCATCGCGCTCAGGTTTGAAAGTCCTGTAATTTATCGTGTCAGAGCTCTTGACCTCGCCGTGCGACCATGACAAAATCCTCTCTGGACTTGCAATTTTGATACCCAAATAATCAAAGTCAACAAAGGCACCGCTTTGCTGTCTGACTTGCCGATTTTCAGCATTCTCAACCACGTTCAGCATATTCAAAAAGTTAACCGTTAATTCCTAATTCAATATCAAATCCAAGCGAGCGGAACTCTCTGCAAAGGACATTAAACGACTCTGGCAGACCAGAATTGAACCTCGTCTCACCATTTATTATCGCCTCATACATTTTCTCACGGCCGCCGACATCATCCGACTTGACAGTGAGCATCTCCTGCAAGGTGTAAGCCGCTCCGTAAGCTTGCAAAGCCCAGCATTCCATCTCTCCAAGACGCTGTCCTCCGAAGTATGACTTACCTCCAAGTGGCTGCTGTGTGACCAAGCTGTAAGGCCCAGTTGAACGCGCATGCATCTTGTCGTCAACCAAGTGGTGCAGCTTAATAATATACATATACCCAACCGTTACTGGTCTGTCAAATGGTTCACCGCTCTTCCCGTCGTAAAGTGTGACCTGCAATGACCTATCAATGCCAAGCTTGTCCGCGAGGCGGTTCATGTCATCAATCTTACAGCCATCAAAGACAGGTGTTGCGAAATACAAACCGCGCTTGCAGTCCTTACCGTATTCCACAATCTCCTCGTTTGAGGCCTTGGTTATCGCACTCTTGAAATTCTCATCCGTTGATATGTCAAGCAACAGCTTTCTGACATTGTCAGCGGCACTTTTTTCAAGCAGCATCTTGTCAATTTTCTTACCAATGCTGTATGACAAAAAGCCGAGGTGGGTCTCCAAAATCTGCCCAATATTCATACGACCAGGCACACTGACTGGACTGAAAACCAAGTCAATAGGCGTTCCGTCCTCCATGTAAGGCATGTCTTCAACCGCCACACATGTGGAGATAACACCCTTGTTTCCGTGTCTTCCAGCTATCTTGTCACCCGGCTGCAAACGGGATTTTGTCGCCACATAAACCTTGACAACCTTCAAAACGCCGTTTGGCAAGCTGTCGCCGTCCATCAATTTCTCAACATCATGAATGTACGATGCCTCTATCCTTGACTTCGCTGTGTTATACATTCTGCGCAACTCGGACACCTTTTTCATTATATCCGCATCCGCGATTGACAACGCAAACTTCTGGTGCAAGCTCAATTCCTTCAACTCGTCAGTTGTAATCTTGCTCTTCTTTCCCTTAACATTCACAGTGCAGCCATCAACAATTTTTGAAACCTCCGCATCAAATGAATTGTCAATAATTTCAACCTCCTTCTTACGCTGCTCCTCACGTTTGAAAATCTCCTCACGCTCAATTTGCTGTGCGCGCGGATCTTTCAAATCGCCTCGTCTTGTCAAAATTTTGACGTCAATAACCGTTCCAAACGTGCCTGATGGCATACGCAATGACGTATCCTTCTTGTCAGAAACCTTATCACCAAAGATTGCCTTCAACAATTTTTCCTCCGACGTGACCGCATTTTCACTGCGCGGAGTGAGCTTTCCAACCAAAATATCGCCAGCCTTGACATTCACACCGACATGCACAATTCCTGTTTCATCAAGATACTGCAATTCGCTCTCCGAGACAGAATTTATATCGCGCGTAATCTCCTCGGCGCCCAAGCGAGTATCACGAACCTGCACCTCATACTCCTCAATGTGAATTGACGTGAACTTGTCCTCCGACACCAATCTACGCGAAATCACGACAGAGTCCTCATAGTTGTATCCATTCCATGGCATGAAAGCCACCAAAATGTTTTTTCCAAGAGCTACCTCCCCCCTATAAGTTGATGAGCCATCCGCGATCACCTGATCTTTAACAACCTTCTCGCCAATGCTAACAACAGGTTTTTGGTTGACACATGTGCTTTGGTTTGTCCTGTCAAAACAGCGCAATCTATAAATATCAACGCTGTCCGTCAGTCCTGCGTCCTTAGGC
>JAFSXL010000011.1 GCA_017444125.1 Rickettsiales bacterium
AGCACTTTGCATCACTGGACGTGCGGGGCCTTTGGCATGCGCGGCCGCTGCCGACCGCCTCCGCCCTTGACAAGTCAAGGCCTGCGGCCGCGCAACTGCAATTTCAATTTTTCTTCCAACAGAACAATCATTTTTATGGTTGGGATAGTCAGTTTATACAACAAAAATTTGCAATCAATTTCCTTTTTGATAAAATCAACATCGCATATGCAGCAGCCATATATCGTAAATGGACAGTTTAATGGATATCAGCAACCGCAACAGTATAATATACCACCAAATTCAACAATAGGACAGCTACAACCAAACCAACAAACAAATGCCATACAGATGCAAAATCAAACAAGCGATCAACAACCATTAATAATTACACAATCTGAAGGCAAGAAAAAAAAGAAAAGCATAAGTATACTAAATGTAATAATAACAATTCTTGCCATAGCATTGGTTGCAGGTGTTGTTTATCTTGGAGTAAAACAATGTATAAAAAAGAAAGAAGAATTAGATGCTCAAAAGTCAACAGAAAATGCATCAAAACAAAACACTGAGTTACAAAAACCCGAGTTAATAAAAAAGCAACCAGAGTTAATTATTGACAAAAGCGCGGGAGAATTGGATGGCTACACTGCGCAATCAGTCAATAACAATGCTCCTACCAATAATTTAGATACTATTAATCAATCACAAAATCAAAGCCCATCTGCTGGTAGTTGACAAATAAAAAACCAAAGCAAACTTTACGCTGTGTTAAATTATCTCAAAGAGACATTGCTGATGTAACAAATTCTTGGAGTAGAGAACGCATTTGACTTTGTTCCTGGAAGAAGTTTTTTAATGCAGAAAAATACTATGAAGAAGGCGGCATCAAAACCCGAAACAAATGCAAGAGAAGATGATGTTGTGGACGAGTCAATTGAGAAAGACATTATTGTTAAAAAAAACACACCAAATGTGAATTTGGATTGTATTAAAACATTTGCAGAATTAGTTGAAACAATTAAACAATTTGAAGGATGCTCTCTTAAAATGAACGCAACAAATACTGTTATTTACGATGGCAACCCAGAAGCCAAAATAATGTTGATTGGTGAGGCACCGGGAGAGACAGAGGACTTGAAAGGTATTCCGTTCTGCGGACAGAGCGGCCAACTGTTGAGAAAATCATTGAGTTTTCTCGGATTGAATACTACAAATTTATTGATTACAAATACAGTTTTTTGGCGCCCACCACTGAACCGCAAACCATATGACGATGAAATTGAAATATGTCTGCCGTTTATCAAAAAAATGATTGAGATTGTGTCTCCAAAGTTTGTCATTCTCTGTGGTGCGACTGCGATAAATACTTACCTTATGACTACGCAAAAAACTGGTGCACTTGTTGGAAAGCGTTTTATCTTGCCATCTTCTATTTCAGACAAGAAGATTAATGCATTTGCAATTTATCATCCGTCATATTTGTTGCGTAATCCAAGCGCAAAGAAGGTTGCGTGGAACCATTTGTTGGAAATGAGAGAGTTATTGGTATAAGAGAAGAATTATTGATATAAGATTTATGTTGCGCGGCGCGGAGCGCGTTTGTGCGAGGAGCGTAGCGAGGAGCGAGATACAAACCGCGAGGGCGTGGCCTCGGGCGGCGCAACAACAAAAATTTAAAAGATGGTTGATGTTATACAATTATCTCCCAAGAACCTCATGCATGTCCTTCACCTGACTGACATTTGAGAACTGCAAGTTCAATCTATCCTTTGCCATTTCTTGAAGGTTCTGGACGTTATAGCGCTTGCTAAAATCTGCCTGCACAACAGACAATCTGCGGTTTTCCTCCACAATTTCCTTATCAACGCGGACAATCGCCATGCGTAATTCTCTGGTTGCATTCTTGAAAAAGAAGAAATTGCCGAAGTTCAACAACAGCAACATAACAAAGAAAATAACCACTCCGACCTGCAAAAAATAGCTTGTATCCTCCATATCGTTTTTTGAATTATACGATTGGAGTTTATCATTTTCCTTCATAGATGCAAGCATTATTTGTTGCACATTTCCAAAGCGTTCTGGACAATGTCTTCGGCCTTGACAAGAGAGGCCTTTTCAAGCGCTGGGGAGTAAGGAAGTGGCACATCAACCAATGACACACGGCGAGGTTCACAGTCAAGATAGTCAAAGCAATGCTCGTTGACTTCTGCTATAATCTCACTGGCAATGCCCGCAAATTTCCAGCAGTCCTCAACTATTAAAACTCTTCCTGTTTTCTGAACACTCTCAAATATCATGTCAGTATCCAATGGGCGCAATGTCCGTAAGTCAATAAAGTCAACGCTAACTCCCTGTTCTTCAAGCTGTTTGACTGCCTCTGTCGTAGCTTTCATTGAGTATGAATATGATATAATTGTAATGTCATCACCCTCTTGGACTTTGCGAGCTTTTCCAATTTCAATGTATTCCTCTGCGTCGTCATCAATTTCCATCTTTTCACCGTAGAGAAGTTCATTCTCTAAGAACACAACTGGATTGTCGTTTATGATAGATGATTTTAACAATCCCTTCATGTCCTGTGCCGTATATGGAGCAACAACCAAAAGCCCTGGGACATTAGCATACCAAGGAGCAAATGACTGTGAGTGCTGTGCCGCGACCGCTCGGGATATTCCATTTGCGCCACGGAACACAACAGGACATCCAATCTTGCCACCAGACATATAGCGCCCTTTTGCAGCAGAGTTGATGAGATGGTCTATTGCCTGCATGGCAAAGTTGAATGTCATGAATTCAACTATTGGGCGAAGCCCTTTGTAGCTTGCACCAATAGCCAAGCCAGCAAATCCGTATTCGGTGATTGGCGTATCAATCACGCGCTTGTCGCCAAATTCTTTCCACATGCCCTGCGAGCACTTATATGCCCCGTTATACTGCGCCACTTCCTCTCCAAGTAGAAAAACATTTTCATCCTTCCGCATTTCCTCACTCATGGCCTCACAGATTGCCTCTCGTATGGTGATTGTTCTCATGTTTATATCACTCTAAAAATATGGACTGAATGTAAATGTCAAGAAGTTGAAATTTGATTTTAGTTGCATTAATTGTTTATCTTGATATAATTTAATGAGTTTTTATTTTTTTTAATTATGAGTATTATTAATTATAATGGTTCATCTATTAACAAC
>JAFSXL010000012.1 GCA_017444125.1 Rickettsiales bacterium
GGGCGGAAGTAGCTTCGTCAAGTATAACAATTGGCGCGTCCTTCACTATTGCACGCGCAATAGCTATTCTCTGTCTTTGTCCCAGCGACAACAATGAGCCACTGCACCCTACTTTTGCGTCAATACCTTTGCGCTCCTGTTCCAGGAAATTGATTTGTGCCAACTCAACAGCACGCTCCAATGTATCACTGTCAACTGTGTTAGCTGCTGTGCCATATAATATATTATTACGAATTGTGTCATCAAACAGGAAGTTGTCCTGACCGATGTAAGCAATATTCTTCCGCAAATACTTCGTGCTAATATCCTTGATGTCAACTCCATTGATTGAAATCTTTCCTTTGCTGTATTCATACAACTTCATCAGCAGGTTGACAAGCGTGGATTTTCCGCACCCAGATGACCCAACAAATGCAACCTTTGAATGTGGTTTTATTTCAATATTTATATCATTTAGCGTTGCAAATGTTTGATTTTGTTCTTCTTCCTCAAGGATTTTTGCAATTTTATACTTTGACCTCTTCTTTTCATTGATATTTTTTGCCACTATTGCAAACGTATCATCTTTGTCTTCCGCTTCTTCCTCCTGTCTTTTGTCATCAGTACCAAGCACATCTTGTATTGTTTTTGGTTCGTAGTAATAATCAAAACAAACATTTTCAAATTTAATTGTTGCGTCCTCCATTTCAGGTTTTGAACCATCTATTAGTTCCTCAGTGCAGACATTGTCAGCAAAATCATAGATACGGTCAAGCGAATTCACACATTCCTGTATCTTTGCATTTATTCCCGACAGCGACTTTGTTGGTCTTAAAAACATTAGTAATGCCGTAAAGAATGAGAAAAACTTACCAACATCACATGTGCCATTGATAATTCTATATCCACCAATGAAAATCACCAGCGCAACGGATGTTCCGCTAACCATTTCCATTAGCGGTGAGCCCATGACTGAACGCCTTATAAAACTCAAACTTATTCTTGTCCTTTTGAGTAGCAATCTACGCATATTACGCTCCTCAATGCGTTCAGCGTTGTATGATTTTATTGTCTTCAAGCCGTTAAACACATCGTTGAACTTGGCAGTGATGACTTGGGCATTTTTCATTCCACTATTTGAATCTTGTTTGAGCTTTTTTGATAGCCGCGCTATTGGCATCAGGACAAATGGATAGAGGATAAACGCAACAACCGCAAGGAACCAGTCATTGTAGAATACCACACCAAGGAGGAACGCGCAAATCAGCACATCGCGTAATGTCGTGACAAACAGCTCGCTGATGGAGTTTCCTACTCTGTTTATGTCATTCAGGAAGAGCGTCAGTAGTTTTCCGTTTGTCATTTTGTGTATTTCCTTCATTGGCAACTTGATGATTTTTGCAAACATGCTAACGCATAAATCAGTCGTCACGAGCGTGCAAACACTTTTCAATATTATGTTTTGGATGTATGTGCTGACTGTTTTGACGAGATAAACGAATACTGTAAGCAAGCATATTGGCAGAAGCAAATCTGTTTCTTTGTTCAGGAATACTTTGTTGATTGTTGGGCCTACAATATATGCCACAACTGACGTGCAAACCGCAACGATAATCATTAACAGCCCAGCAATAACAAGTCGTCCGAGATATTTCCTGACACTTTCTTTAAACAACCTTTTGAATGGTTTCAATGTTGCGATAAATCCTGGTTTTTGTTTTTTGTCATTTTTTTCCGACTTTTTTTTCATATTTCTGGCAGAATATACACCTATTTTTTAAAATTCAAGGTTTTTTGTTGCGTGGTGCGAAGCGAAATACAAACCGCGAGAACATGACCTCGGGCAGTACAAACTACTCACTCTCCACTGCCTCATAGACCATTTCAGAACCAAGAATATGTGTTGCATAGCTGCGAGTGAATTCAAATGGTATTTTCTCAATCCAAGCCACAACTTCCTCATTGCTATCCATATTCCTCAAATCGCCGTTGCGAATAATCCACTTGTCAACATTAAGCGGCCCAGCATTATAAGCTGATAAAGCCAAGATTTTATGCCCGCCGTATCTATCCAACAAGCTGTCAATGTAGTACTTTCCAAAGCCGACATTATATTTTTCATCAATCAACAAGCGGTTCAAGTCCAGTCGCACGCCCATTTCCTTCGCCAAGAAAGACGCCGTGGACGGCATAATCTGCATCAGTCCGCGTTCGCCCTTGCCACCAATGACTTTCTTGAAATTTGTCTCTTTTTTGATAATTGCATTGACCAAATTGTCGCTGTTTCCCTCACTTTGCGGGAAGCTCAAATGCTTTGTCGCGACATCACGGCGCAGTGCATACATCCCAGCCGTAATCGCACTTGAACGACTAAGTTCTTTCTCAAACACTTTCAGTGCCATATAAACCCTCTGGTCGGTGTTATCTCTGTTCTGGATGTAGCTAATCAGTATTGGCGACAGGTTTTTGATATATCCAAACTTCTGGTCCATGTATCCTGCCAAGAAGACAACGTCCCTGCAAAGCAAGCTTTTAGAGCCCTTGAACGAGGCAAACTTTCTGGTTATTTCCTTGACTGGGTCAAGCCCGAGCTCTTCTGCTGCAAGCTGGCCATACATTGTAAATACGTGCGTAGCGCTCTGTTCAAATGCCTGTTTGGCCGACTTTGAATTCCCCAAATGTTTGTGCGCTATACCAAGCCAGTAGGCCGCTTTGGCATTGCTCTCAGCGTATACCGAATTGTCCGTGGCATCTCCAAAATGGCGCGCCGCGTTTTTGAAATCAGCCCTGATATATGCCAGCAAACCAGCTAAAAATGCCTGTGTATAGAATGGTTCTCCGCGCAATTCACCCGCATTTGCGATGACTTCATATCCACCTTTGAGGTTGCTGTTTTTGTTGATCGCCTCCCTTGCAATGCGCGAACGATACTTTATCCACTGGGCTGGCAGGAATGTCGGATTGTGGTTCTCATTCAGCATTTTTATTAGATAATCATCAGAGTTTTTGTGCGTCCTTGTGTATCTATTCATGCAGTAAAGATCAATATATTCATCATAATGTGCCATTTTAACGCATTCATCATTGACTTGCGATGCCGTCATTCCAGACGAAATTGTCTTTGTTTTTTTGTTCTTGCCCTTGCCAACAGTTATAGTTTTTTCAGTCCTCTTATTCACTTTTTGATAGAACTCCAACAGCCTTTGCGCGTGTTCTTTTGATGAAGATTTGCTCATCATGTCAATCACGCGATAGATGTTTGTCAGGTTGTTGTGATACAGTCGCAAGCGCACCTGATGCATCAGCAGGTCATCGTTCACCATGCCTCTATGCATGCGCGCCAGCTCACTGATAATGTCATAATTTATTACCTCATAGCTCAGTGCCTTTCTGATGAAATCTTCCTTGAATTCGTCAGAAAAATCGTCCCAATCAACACGTTTATTTGTCAGTAAATTAACCTTTTCAATATCATTTAACCTCATTGTTGAGATATACTTTTCAAGCTCGCTCGTAGACAATTTGTTATTGATTAAATAATTCAAAACCCTGTTCTTGAAGCCACTGATTTTTGCAACATTATCAAATCCGATTATGTCTATCGCATCGTCATTCATGTAAAATCCTGACTGCTTCATGTCGCGGTAGAAGAGTAGTAAATACATGGCTTTTCGGAGGCTTTCCGTTGGTAAATCATCTATTCTTGCTGGAATTGCGCGGCTGTTTCCCTCGCGCAGAATGTATTTTATATTGTCAATGTCATCGCCTTTTATGCCACATTCGCCGAAAAAATCTGCCTTGGAAATCTTTGTTTGCGAGAGGAGCACACATGCTGTTGTTAAAAACAAAAATAACCTCCCTGCCCTATTTATTTTTCCTACCATTCTAAAACTACTTTACTTCCTTCGCAACAAAAATGACATCAATCCCTTTGACTTTTGAGCTTTTTTACTTGCTCCATGGCGCTTGATAAATCCTTGTATCATTGCATAACTTTTCACCCATTGGTTGTAATGCTCGCCCGGTGTGCCGATAATCTTTGAGCCATCTGGAAAGCTTTTTGAAATGTTGCTTGATGCATAAACAATGCACTGATTGCCAATTTTTATATGTCCTGCAATGCCGACCTTGCCACCAATCATGCAGCCATAACCTATTGTCGTGCTGCCCGCAACCCCTGTGTGAGCCGCCATAACCGTGTGGTCGCCGACCGTGACGTTGTGCGCAATTTGCACCATGTTATCCAACTTCACATCATTTCCGATTGTCGTTGGCAGGAACATCCCTCTATCAATGCATGCGTTTGAGCCAATTTCCACATCATTTCCGAGCTGCACAAAACTGAAATGATCCAGCTTTTCATTATGCATTATACGCTTGTCAAATGCAAAACCAAAACCATCCTGACCAATGACTACACCCGCATAAATATTGCATCTGTCGCCCATTATCGTATATTGAATTGATGCATTTGTTCCAATTACGCAATTTTCACCAATCTGACAGTTATTCCCAATCACAGCGCCTGCTTTTATCACCGTTCCAGCGCCTATCTTAGCACCACTACCGACACTTACAAAATCTTCAATCACGACATTTTCGCCAATTTCAACGCAATCACCAATACTTGCAAATTTACCAATCTTCGCTGTTGATGCAATTTTACTGTCTCCTTTGGCAACTTTTTCAACCATCAACATCTTGCAAAGCCACATAAATGTTATGTATGGTTCCTCACTGATTATGGTTTTGATGTGCGCCGGCACAATATTCTTATGCTGTTTTTTCACAATTACATATGACGCCTTGGTGTTTTTTAGTGCCTCTACATACTTATTTCCTGATACCAACAATGTTGTGAAAAACGACAAATCGCCTTTCTCTGCGTGATCCAAATTGTTCAATCCATGAACACAAAAATTATCGGGAATATCAGCTAAATCAGCATTTTTGTCGGCCTTCAAAACGTCAGCTTTAGTTATTCCTTCGGTTCGTTTGTGGTAAAAGGGGTTCATAGCAACAACATTTTATGCAAATTATAAATGTCAATTTGTTCCTTTTATTAGTGCGTAACGTACCAAAAATATTTTTATAAACTAATAGTTGACAATAATATATTTCAGTGTATTATAAACTATTGGTTTATGAAAAAAATAGTGTTTATTGGTTTCTGTGCTGTTTTCCTTTACCCACAAGACGACACAAGTAAAATAGCCCATGCGGCGTCTACGAGCTGGAACCCAGTTCAACGAGCATGCTACGACGAGTGCAAATTGCAGGGTAGATGTATCCACAAAACTGGCCAGGAATTACAAAGTTGTAGAAGTAATTGTGCTTTGAAGTGCGATTAATTCTTGTAAATTTTCCCCCTTTTACTTTATAAAATCAATGTGTAAAGCTGCGTATTTTCCAAATCAATGTACTTTTCAATTATTGGTTAATGTTATAAATGTTACTTTTCTTTTTCAAGATAAAATGCTAAAAACCAATTTGTCAATTTTAATGGGTTGTCTTCAAAAATTGTTCCTTTTCTTATTCAAAATTCACAATGAAACTTTGTAATAATCCGACTTTTGATTTGTTCTGCTGCAATTGCCAAACATAATTTCAACCTCTTGCGAAGAGATTAAAACATATTAATTATAATTATCAGGCATACTACTACCATTTTTTTCTTGATTTTTAAATTTCAAGTTCTTAAATGAATAGATTTTATATGTTTTTTAAGAAGAAAAAAAACATTAATGACGATATTTTGAGCCAGATAAAAGAGAAGATAAGTGGCGAAAGTACTGACGTTAACGTTCAGGAAAACGACTTGCTCGGATCTCTAATGGACACATCCGATGGTGTCGTTATACAGCAAGAAAACGCAACACAAACAAACGAAGGTGATGAAAGTATTGATATTTTGAATAACATGGTTGCCGATGTAATATCAAAAAACAACCAGGAACAGGCTGAAATAGAGGACATAGTTGAAGACGATATTTTAAATGACGACATATTGGATAGCACAACAGACAATGCTTCACCAGCTACAACAGAGGCATCGGGACAACCAAATGCAAATGATGATGATTTATTGAATGATTTACTTGGTAATGCTCCTGCACAGTCAAACAATGAAAGTAAAGTAGCCACTGAAAATGCTGCAAAAGCTGATGAAAGTGTAGATGATTTGCTTGGCAATTTGCTTACAGATAAACCACATCAATCGGTCGCACCAATTCCAGTTTCTGAGGCCCAACAGACACAACAAATTGAGGAAGCAGAAAATTATGACGACCTTCTTGGGAAATTGCTTGACAATGACGACTCGAGTGCAAAAACAGAGCAAGAAGCAGCCGTTAAAGCAGAGGAAGAAAAATTCGATTCAAATTCGTTGCTTGACAATTTAATTAGTAAGGTGGATGAAAGTGTTTTAGAAGACAAACCCGTTGCAAAGCCAGCAGAGAATAATATTGAAGAGACAATCACAAATCAGTTTGTGCCTGTAAAGCAGACAATGGTGCATAAAGATGATGTTCCAGAGGAGGTTGCAGTTGCTGATGATAAGTATGATATACAGTCTGATGATTTACTAAATAGTGTAATTGGCACAGCAAAAGATGAGAAATTGATAGAACAAGAGAAGGAGGTTCCTGCTTCGCAAATAGCAGATAAAATGGATGAATTGCTGGAAGAAGTGCCAAAAAAAGAAGAGAGAAATGAAGTTGTTTCTCCAAAAGCAATTGTAAAAGTTGAGACCAAACCAAAATCGCAGGTATCTTCAAAAATTGAAGAAGGTACTAAAAATGGCGTCAAACGCAGCATAACCGAGCTGATTGAAAATGTTAAAAACCAAATCATCTGTGAACGAGAAACAAGAACAGCACAAGCAAGCAGCAAGACACTTGAACAGGTTGTTGGCGACCTTATTCAACCAAAGATTGTTGCCTTCTTAAATGAAAATTTGGAGCGCATCGTTGAAGATGTCGTTCACAGAGAAATCAACAAAATCATCAGAGGCATAGACGAGGAAAAATAATCATCTGATATCAAGTATGATTGTGTATGTTCCGGTCCAAGCTGCATTTTTCAGATCTTCGTTTATTGTGAAATTTGCATCATAGATATCCACCATTTCAAACGGCAGCTCGTGTGTATCACAATACGCCTCCAACTTGCTTGGTAAGTAGTTATAAAGTGCTTCAACAATATTCAAAAGCAGCACATTGTTTTTACCTTCCGTAGCCACAAAAAGCAACACAGTAACCCGTTGCAAATCCGCCGTCTCCTTGACGGGCGCAAAGTTCAACGCTAACAATTTTACATAAGGCATTTTCACACGCGCAGGCACCGAAGCATAAACATTGATGTCATTTTGTTGCAAAAACGCAATATTTTTGGCCGCCTGCACGACCATTCTCTGTATTTCTAAACTTTTAATTGTCATAAACTAATCATTTAAACTTACATCTAGCTCGCTTGCAAAAAATGTTAGCAACTCGCGTTCCTCGTTCAGGCACATGACGCTCAAAACCTTGAACACGCGCTCACCAAACAGTATCCGCTCGCACCCTTTCAGTTCCTCGTCAAAACGAACGACAATAGTGTAGGAAATTTCCACATCGTTTTTCATGCGTGCAATGTTCTGATTGTAGCCAGAAGGCTCTATTTTAGCCCACACGGTCTTCACATCGGCCCAGTTTGACACAATCTCACCGAATTCACCACTGGTTTGGATTTCTTTCTGAAAAGTAATCCTATGGTTGAAATTAAAAAACTCTCGGTTGCCCATAAATTAATCACTCAAACCAATTCGCACACCGCGCCGCGTT
Organism: Rickettsiales bacterium; assembly: GCA_017444125.1. GTDB lineage: Bacteria > Pseudomonadota > Alphaproteobacteria > Rickettsiales > Deianiraeaceae > UBA4311. The sequence goes on from JAFSXL010000012.1 coordinate 7,803, forward strand.
TTGTATATCTCCATTGCCGCCTCTGGCACAAACGCATCGCCCTCTCTATTTTGATACATTGACGCCACATGATACAAAATGGCCTGCCTGATGTCCTCACTAAATTCCTCGGCAGATACCAATTTTAGCCCACTTGCCTGCCGTGCAAAAATGGTCGCACTCTCCACCGCATGCGCCAAAAAGCCATCATCCAAGTCATTGTCAATCCGCAAATAATTCTTCACAAACGACAACGGCATGACCGCATTTAAATCAAAAGTTTGTTCGTCACTCATAAATCAATCAAACGTTTATCTACCAGCCATGTGAAATTGGGAAGAGGGAAATTTGATGCTGTTGAAAGTTAAAATTTGTATTCTATTGGTACACTAAATTAGTATGAGCGATGAGACAAAAAGCATTATATTCTGTTACCTGGCCCTGTTTGCATTGGTCGTCATACCGATAGACATTGACGGTTGTTTTAGAACAATAAGAATCATACAAGACAATATAAGACCATTTGTTGTTGCTTTTATAACTTTGAGTGTCACAATTTATTTAAAAATCTATAATGATGTTGAAAAAAAACACAATGATGATATTGAAAAATTCAAAAAAGTTTTTCACAATGCTTATGAAAAATTGCAGAAAGACATAAAAATATGTCAAGATTGTAATTTGGATCAGGACAGCGCAGAAAAGCAAGGTGTTGAATTTGAAGGCCAAAAAATAAAAACTAAATTAAGATATTTGATGCAACATAAAAAAATAAATAAAAAGTGTGATTTTCTTTCATTTCATGAAAATTATTTATTATGGAAGAAACCAGAACAAATGTATGCTTGTGATTGTATTTTAGAAAATGGCCAAAATTTGCTACAAGATTGTATTAATGAAATTATTTTTAAAAATCCAAATGATGATGGTATCAAATTTGATTACGCGTGCTTTGAAGAAATTCATTTTCGGAATTTAGATATAAAACGCCATAAAGATGGGCGTCATGAAATAAATTTATCTATCACAAAAGCTGATTTTAGATATGCTAATTTTTCCAATTCAAAAATTTCTTTTGACTGTGAGTATGAGGATGATTATGGATGGTTTGATTGTTTTTTGGGCGCACCTCATCCTGCATTATTTGAGAATTCTGAAATATATTTTTCTTGCAAAATAAGTAAAGGAGAGAATAACGAATTAGTATTTTTATTTCCACAGCTGACATATATTAAAACTAAAAAATCTAATTTTCATTTCAATATTTGTTGTTTTGGTTGGTATAATGAAGGTGCAAAAAAAAGCAAATATTATACGGAGATAATAAATTATATTAATCAATTGCTTGGATCGTGTGGAAGAGATGCGGAGGAAACCTGCTTTACTTTTGATTTTGAAAGCATATATCCACACAGTGAAAATGATCTTTATAACAAATTAAAAGACATAGAAAAAAAATACAACAAAGCCAATGAAAAATTAAAAAACAAAGTAGAGTTTGTCATGGGACGTTAACAAAACACCATTTTTCAAATTTCCCATTTGACAATTCCCCAAACTCTGATAGAATAGAGTGATTTTGTATTGTAAATATTATGAGCGGGTTTTATTTGAACTCAGAAAATCAGATTGACAATCAAAATGTTCCCGATGAATTTGTAGAGATAACAACAGAGCTGCGATTGCATCGGAAGCAGGTGCGCGGGCTGCTTGCAAAGATAGTTCATGAGTTTTGCAATGAGGAGCAGGACGCTGAAATTGGTGAGATAATGGAATATGCGTTGATGTCGGGTGAGACATATTATCGCTCGTTTTTTGCCCGCATTGTCGGCGAGGCGCTGGGATTGAGCACCGCCAAGAGCTTGTTTATTGGTGAGATTATTGAAATGGTGCACCACTACTCCACAATGCAGAATAACCTCCCTGAATTTGACAACGATGACTTTCGACACTCCCGCCAAACATGCCACAGAAAATACGGTGCCTCCAAAACGATTATTGCCTCCAATGCGCTTGATGCCATGATTTATCAGTTCATTACGAATTGTGATAAGGTGAAAATTTCAAAATCAACACGCTGCGATTTGGTTTCGGTGATATCAAAATACAGCGGAAAAGACGGCATTTGCGGAGGACAAATGATGAGTTTGTGCAATAAGAATAAGCCGATGTATTCTGATGAAATGACAAGATTGAAAAAATTGAAGCAATCTGTTCTGTTGAATGCGGCAATAGATTGCTTATTTTTATTGTCTGACTGCTCAGCCAAGGAGAAAAAAGCCATCAAAACATTCTCTAACGGAATATGTTCTATGTTTAATGTCTACGACAAAATGCAAAATAGGGAGTTAAATAAAGAAGAGCTTTTGGAAAGTGCCGAACTGTTGCGCAACCAAATTATTTCATCACTGAATGTGTTTGATGACAGGGCAAAAAAAATGATTTGCTTTGCAAGATATTACTTCTTCTGCCTGCAAAAGCAGAACTACAAAATGACTTCCAATATTGAAGTTGTGAAAAGTGATGCAGAAACAGCATCTATAAATTAATGTATAAAATTGGTGGTGCTTGCCCGAGGCCACGCCTTCTTGTTTTTTTTATTTCTTCAATTCTCCTTGTTGTTCTGCGCCATGCAACATATAATCAATCTTTCCAACCTGCAAATGAATATATCTTTGGATCATCATTACACTCATCTGGAAGCCAAATCATCGCATCATAATCGCAAACATTCTCTCTTTTGAGCTTCCCATTTTTGCGTAATTTGTCGTATTTCTCTTCCTCGTTTTTCAGTGATTGATAGTACCCCGTCCTAAAATTCAAATACTTATCAATAGCACCATTACTAAGCACTTCCAGCGTTGGCGCAACAGTTGCAAATTTGTTGAAATATTTACCGATAGAATTTCCAAACGCAATCCATGTTAATGAGCTTAACTTTGGATGGAAGTAAAAAAATGGGCTGAAAACGTTTTGGTAGGTGAACAAATAAGTTGGTTTTTCGCCAAAAAATGTTTTCATAAAGAAGTAGTTGGTTATTACAAATTCAGCAGCCATTCCAATTGTATCGCGCAGATTGCTTGGTCCGATAAATGGTAGCATCAAATATGGTCCCTGTGGAACGCCATAGAAGTGGAAAACTTGTCCAAACGTCTTGTGGACGGACTTTAATCCAAGATCACTCGCCGGATCAAGCACGCCCCACATGCCGATTGTTCCATTGATTAAAAAACGCCATGAAGACACTAAAAAGCCCTCCAAATCAAAATCCAGAACTGACAAAATCATGTCCTGCGGCGTATCAGTGTAATGCTGGGTGAAGTTCTTAAACGACCACCTGACAGGCAGCGGAATGTTGTTCTCATACCATCTTCCGAACGGGATGTAGACATTGTCAAAAATGACTTCATTAAAACCAAAAATTTTACGATTTAAGCTTTCCCAAGGGTCATTGGTATCTATTTGTTGGACCTCAACAAAGGCTTCATCATCGTCATCACTATCATCTGCGAGCGCTATTTTAGCGAACGAAAATAATGAAAATAACAATACATGGCAGAGTAACAAAGAGATTTTCTTACGTAATAACACACTCAATGGTTAAAACAATTATCATTTGTATCAATAGGAAGACATAGAAGTATGTGTAGTTGTTGCATAAAATATGTGTCAATTTGTATGAAGTTGATGCGTTCACGATTGCCGTGATATACTGGCGCAATGCCTTCCAAAAGTCAGAAAATGTAGTTGCAACAATTCTTACAAATATGCATACAAACGACAAACATGATCTGACGGCTCTAAAATAATAGTTGCTTCTGAGCAAGATTGGTTTCTTTCCTGACAACATGAGCGGCGTTATGACAAAAAAAGAACAGAATAAGGCGACATAAATTAGCAGATGTTGATATTTTGGAATGTGAAGATTGCCAATGAAGAAATATCGGTTCAGGAACACTTCTAAAGCAGTGATATAGAATAAAATGTTGAGCCAAATTACCCTCTTTAACCTGTTTCTTGCAAATAACTTTTTGAATTTTTTATCTATTTTGTCAACAACCACTTTATTTTTTGAAGTATTTTTCAATAGAATTGAATAAAAAATTCGCGCAATAAAGCCAATAAAAAACACAATTATTCCGATTTTATAGAAGGAGTTTAGTTCTGAAATGTTTTCTCCATGATTGAGTATGATGGCATAAACAGCAAACAGACCGATTATTATGTTGAATGATATACATGCAAAGATTTTGTCAGACAGCTTGCCACAGAAATATTCTTTGATGTTTTCAAGTGTGTATCTTCTTACCCTGAATGGTGTGAAAACGCAGCTCAAAGTTGCAATCAAAACTGAAATGATAACCCAAAATGGCATCATTATTTGCATCATGCCGTTAGATATGAAAATTACTTGCAAGCCAAAGAAATATAGGATTATGTATGTGTAAATACGACGAATGTTGCTTTCAAAAAGTAGGTATATTCCTGCATAAATACATATCGCAAAGCCAGTGTAAATTATTGAGTAAGTGCTGATGTTTAGCGCCACTTCCTGCATGATTTGCAACAGCAAAAACAGCGGCACAATAAAACAAACAATTTTGTAGAACGAGTTTGATAACGCAAAAAGATACATTATCCACTCTGAAAATGGCATCATGCCTACTAAAAGTAGCAGAGCGACAAGTGTGTAAATGTGTGTTGCTATGTTGACAAAATCTTCATATTTTTCACCAGCAAGACGAGAAAATATGTTATTCAACAAATCTGGATGCAATTCCTGAATGGCAAGCATAAATAGTCCACACGATAGCAGTCCAAGGTAGTAAATTCCTGATGCACGATATTTTCTGTTATGCATTATGCAGATGAATACTGACAACACCGCCATGACTTCAAAAACCATGAATTTGTTGTAGCCAAGTGTGAAAAGTGTAATAACGACTGTGCTAATTGCAAACAAAAATACGTTTCTGCGATGCATGAATACTACTTGTGTCAGGATGAGTAATATCGGACAAATGTGTGTTGTAAGCAATTGTACCACAATACTTGAAACAGATTTTTTTAATAATTGTCAAGGTGAAAAACGTTATTTGTTGCGCCAGCGCGTAGCATGTTTGTGAAGGAGAATAGTGAGAAGTGAAATACAAACCGCGAGTGATATCCTCTGGCAGCAAACGTTTTTTATTTTAACACATAGTTATCTTGCACCAGTTGAGCCAAATCTACCGGCACCGCGCGCCGTATCATCCAATTCATCAACAAATTCAAGTTCGCATTTTGCAATTGGACAAATAATCATCTGTGCTATTCTGTCGCCCCTTTTTATAGTAAATGACTCATCCGAAAGATTGCATAAAATCGCACCAATCTCACCACGGTAATCACTATCAATAGTACCAGGCGTGTTAACGATCGTAATACCACTTCTGAACGCCAATCCAGAGCGAGGACGCACCTGTATCTCATAATCCTCCGATAATCCGCCAGCAGCCAAACCTGTCTGCACGACAACCCGCTCCATTGGTTTCAATTCATAGTTTTTAATGTCTTTTCCAAGCACAAATGTCTCTTTTGTTGCAGGAAGAAACACATCAACGGCTCTAATATCAATTCCGCTACTTCCAACCGTCTGATAATTCAACAGTTTACCACCATAATAAACATCTTTTGCATTCTCTGACAAAAACTTAATCTTCAACCTCATCATATCAAAAAATCAACTTCATAAACTCTTCAAACATTCCGAGTGCATCAAAAATCATAGCTATTCATGAAAAACGGTAATTGTTTTGTAAAAGTCAAGCCGTCTATAAAAACTATCAATAAACAGTTGCGCTACCAGAAGCAACGCCATCGCGGTTTGTATTTCACCTCTCACTATTCTCCTTCACAAACCTGCTACGCGCTGGCGCAACAAATAAAACTTGCATTTAAAAAAAACACATATTCCAAACTGTCGCTGACATGGGAGTTGACAACTTTTCACACTCAATGATGATGCGCTAAGGCGCTAATAATATATCTTCTCAATGTCTTTTCTTACTTTTTCCATAAAAACTTTTTGAATTAAAAGTATTTTTAATTTGATTTTCAATTTTGTTTATTTTTGTATTTTATGAAAAAAATTATTTTATTTATATGTTTATTTTATAATATCTTTTCTGCAAGTTCTTCCGCAGGAATATTGGTTTTGCAATCTGATTTTGGTGTTAAAGATGCTGCTGTTGCTGAAATGAAAGGCACAGCTCTCACGGTTGATGAGAATATCAAAATTGTTGACAATACTCACCTTATTGAACCTTTTGACATCTGGGAGGGCGCCTACAGATTATATCAATCCATTGGAACATTTCCAAAGAATACTGTTTTTGTGTCAGTCGTTGACCCAGGTGTTGGCACAAGCCGCAAAAGTATTGTCGTTAAAACCAAAGACGACCACTATATTATAACGCCAGATAACGGAACAATTACATTCATTGATAAAGAAATTGGTATCGCAGAAGCGCGTGAAATTGATGAAACAAAGAACCGTATAGAAGGTAGCGAGATGTCCTACACTTTTTATGGCCGTGATGTTTATATCTATACGGGTGCAAAATTGGCAAGCGGCAAAATCTCATTTGAGGATGTCGGTGATGAGCTTGACGTAAAAAAATTGAAACGTCTTGACCATCAACAGCCAGAGTTCAAAAAAGGTACTTTGCACGGAAATATTCCAATTCTGGATGTGAATTACGGAAATGTCTGGACTAATATAGACAGACAAACAGCAAATAAGATAAAGCTCAAACGTGGTACAAAATATGACATTTTGATTACTGATGGCATCAAAAAATCGTTCATCAGTGATGTTGTTTATGACAACACATTCGGAAATGTCCAAGAGGGCAAGCCGGTTTTGTATTTCAATTCGTTAGGCTACTTATCAGTTGGATTAAATGTCGGCAACTTTGCAAAGGCATATGGCGTAAAATATGGCCCAAACTGGAAGATAAGCATTAGCAAGGCTAAATAAAGTATGTTGTCAATTCTTTAATTTGATGTTGCGCGGCGCGGAGCGCGTTTGTGCGAGGAGCAACGCGAGGAGCGAAATACAAACCGCGAGGGCGTGGCCTCGGGCGGCGCAACCCTAAAAAATTAGCGAAGCATTGCATTTTATTTTGACGTTAGTATTAAGCCTCTATGCAGAGAGTGATTGCACTCGACACAGAGTTTGATAGAAGAACAACATATCGACCGACTTTGTCAATAGTGCAAGTAAAATGTGGTGCGCAAGAAGAGCCAAAAATATATGATGTTCTTGGGCATAGTGATGACTTAAACGAGCTTATGGAACTTCTGCGCGACGATGAGATTGTCAAGGTCATTCATGCGGCTCGACAGGATTTTGAGTGCATCTACTGCCAATTTGGAATTACAATGCATAACGTTTTTGATACACAAATAGCAGCTAAACATCTGGGCTTTGGCGATGAAATTGGCTACGCACAAATGGTGAAGGAATTCTGCGACAAAAAAATTGTGAAAGAACACAAACTGCAAGTGTCGGACTGGCTAAAAAGGCCACTCACACAGAAGCAAATCTTCTATGCAAAACAGGATGTTGAGTATTTGCACTTGGCCTACGAGCGCATGCAAGAGCACTTTCTGACTGACAGTAAGCTGTATGAGGATTTTCTAAAAGAATGCCAAGCAATGGAAAATGATAGCTTGTATAGGTTCAACCCGCTGACTGTGTGGGAGAAAATGCATAACAAGTTTAGAATTGTGGTAGATCAGTCATTTGCGCGCGACTTGTTTATCACGCGTGAGCGCGAAGCTAACATTCACAATCTGCCACGAGAATTTGTGCTGACAAACAAGGATTTGATACTGTTTGCAAACACAAAAAATAAAAATATACTGCAAAAGTTGCATAAAAAAGTCAGCGCAAAACCATTTTTACAGTGTTTGGCTTGGCATTAGTTCTTGGCAATTTGGCTTGCAGCAAATGGGCTTTCGTCAATGTCGTCAATCGCGTGGCTCTCAATAAATGAGTAGACAAACACGCCAAGCAGTCCCAAAAACAGGAACGTAATGAACATGTTGACGACCATGATCTTTGTGTGTTTAATTTCCTTATCTGCTGTTCTTTTTGCGTTATAAAAAATCATTGACATACAAACTACTTTCAATTTTATCAAAAAAAATAAACTATTGCAAGAGAAATTTGTTTTTATTTTACGTCGTTGTGCGGCATAGAGAGCGTTTGCACGAGTAGCAACGCAAGAAACAAAATACAAACCACAAGTGCGTAGTCTCAGGTAGCGCAAAAACAGAAATAAGAGGATTATAACCCCAAAATGCTCTTCAAATTTGTTCCAGCAAGGCAGATGATTACAAAGCCAGCTATCTTATCAAGTGCGCCAGAATATTTGCTAAATAGCCACCACAATTTTAGGAAGTAGCACGCAAACGCGATCATAGCAAAAGTTGCGAAGCTGACAGCTGGAACGGTCGCAAGCAGTCCTGCGTAGCCCTTCCATGTGCCAACGTGGTTGTAAAATTGTGATATGACTGTGATGATAATAGTTGCAATTCCGAAGTTGGAGAACGTGTATAAGAACCCAGTTTTGAATGCCTCAAACTTAGCTTTTGACAAACTTCCTTCAAGTTTCATGACAGTTGGTTTTGCTGCCATCATTTTCATGCCAACATACAACAAATAGCACATTCCGAGCGCCTGAACATACATAAAAATCTTGCCGTAATAGTTCAAAGTTTTACAGAAGAAAAATCCGACAATAGCGGAAATTCCATCGCTGGTTGCAATGCCGAGTGCCGTAAATAGGCCAATAGTCAGCGACTTATTTTTGATTGTATTCTTTGCAACAGTCACGAAGGACACACCCGGTGAGATGTCAAACATGAATAAAGTTATAATGTAAAATACCCACCAAGGCAGTCCAGAAGCGCTCATATCACCAATCAATCATCCTCTTCATCACGCGGTGCGTGCAACATCAGCATGGCTGGCGTAAATGTCAATGTTAATATCAACGAGAAGCAAACACCACCTGCAATCGTGGTTGCAAGCTCTTCCCACCACTGTCCGGAAGGAGCGTTAAACAGGAAGCTCAAACTGAAAAAGTCAAAGTTAACATTGAACATCATTGGCAGCAAACCGCAGACGGTCGTGGTTGTAGTAATCAACACGGGGCGCAAACGCGACAATGCTGTCTTGATGACCGCCTCACGTGTTGGCATTTTATGCTTATTTATCAACTCCTGGAATGTGTCTATCAACACGATATTATTACTCACAACTACACCCGCGATTGAGATAATTCCAAGGCCTCCCATGGCTACACAGAACGGCTTGCCAGTGATGATAAACATCACCAATACACCACCGATAGACAGCACAACTGCGCTCATTGTGAGGGCCGCGTAATAGACAGAGTTATACTGCCACACCAAAATGAGGAACTTAATGCAAATTGCAATGAAGAAGGCATATATCAAGAACGAACCAGTTTCTTGCTGTTCTTCCATGTCTCCTCCCCAGACAAACTGGACATCTTTTTGGTTCTTAAATGTCTTATCAATCCACTTTTGCATTTCCATCAATTTATTATTCGCGACAACTCCCTCAGCCACATTTGAAGATATTGCAACAGAATAATATCCATCCGTTCGCTTGATGAATGACTGTTCTTTATTTGGTCTGAACTTTGCAAAATTGCTGACTGCGATGTTCTTATGATGCGTTGGAGAATAAACGGTCAAGTTCTCCATTTCTTTAATAGTTTGCAGTTCACGCGGTACTTTGATTACTATATCAACAGCATCATCAATGTCGTTATGACGGAACTCACTGATTGTATATCCCTTTGTCATTGAGGCCAGCGGATAATACAAATCAGACACTCCAATGCCATAGAGCGAGCCAAGATTTTTGTCAAAGTCAACCACAATTTCCATCTTACCAGATGCTCTTGTGTCGTCAATATCTTTGAAATCTTTGTCATCGGCCATGTATTTAGCCACAGCATCTGCATAGTAGTCAATCTTATCAAGTGAGGATGACAAAATTTTGATTTCCAATGGTTTTCCACTGCGAGGCCCCATTCTATCTTTTTCAACCTCAATTTGAACGCCTGATATATCGCTCAACTCGCTGTAAATATCCTTGATAATTTCCTTGCTTCTGCGGCGCTTTTGCCAGTCAACAAGCTCAATGTCAACGATCAAAAATGTATCACTTGTTGTGGTGCTGTCGGCTTCACGAGGGTCTCCAATCTTTGAATAGACAACTTTTATCTCATTCTTTATTTTCCGCATCACGCGCTCTTCAACTTGTTTTGCAATTCTTATCTTGTTATCCAACGACATATTCCCGCGGCTTTTCATGGTTATTGAAATATTTCTTGGCTCAATGTCTGGGAAGAATGTTGTTCCGTGGCTGAGAAATTGATATGCAACAAAGCACAGCAACACACCAATGCAAACCTTTTTTACATATGCCTTTGGGTTTGTTATGACATAATTCAACAGTTTTTCATACAGCGGAGTGAGTTTGTCAAAAATTGCATTCTCATTTTTAGATGACAATTTCCGCAATGGCGTTTTTTCAATCGTAAATGCAACAACCGGCACAACCAGCATTGCACACAGTATTGAGTAGCTCAAAACCAAGATAATCACGATTGGAATATATTTCATGAATTTACCAATAATTCCAGGCCAGAAAAGCAGTGGCATATAGACAACGATAATTCCGATTGTCGCCGACAGCACTGGAACAGCCATACGGGCCGCTGATTTGATATATGCTTGCTTCAATTTCATGCCTTGCTGGATGAGTTTGTCCGCATTTTCGGTCACAATCGTGGAGGCATCAACAATCATTCCAACTGCAAGAATAAATCCAAACAGCACAACAATATTTAGCGTATAGCCCATCATGTAGACAGTTCCCATACCCATCAAAAATGAGAACGGAATGCTTATTCCGATTATCAAACTTTGCTTTTTCCCGATTGACAAAATAATAATCAAAACCACCAGCAGAGATGCCAAAATGACATTATTTTGTAGGTCAGTGATTGACTCCTTGATTTGGTCTGAACTATCACGTGAATATGAAATTTTTATGTCCTTATTCAGCATGTTTTTTTTCTTCTCAACTGCTGCCTTGACCGCATCAATAGTGTGTATAACATTCGCACCAGAGCGCTTTGAGATTTCCAATACAAGTGCATCACTGCCATTTACTCGTGCAACCCTGTCAGGACGCTCAAATGTATGCACTACACTTGCAATGTCCCGCATGTAGATTGTGCCGTTTTTTGTCCTCCTGATTGGCAAGTTTTTGTTGTCATCAACCGTCTTCACCAGCCCCGACAACTTGACGTTATATTCTGTTACATTATTCCTCATTTTGCCGAGTGGAATAAGCACGTTGTTCCTTGCGATTGCGCCGTATATCTCATCCGATGACATGCCAAAAACCTTCATCTTTGCCATGTCTGGAATTATCTCCACAATGTCATCACTGTCTCCTGTGATGTTCACTTCAAGGACATTTTTCAAGCTTTCTATCTCCTTTTTTAGCAACCTCGCATCACGTATTAAATCCTTCTTTGACACATTTCCGACAAGCATCACATAAAGCACAGGGAACTTGCTGACATCAATTTCACTTATTGTTGGCTCCTCAATGTCATCCGGGAGGTCAGGTTTTACCTCATCAACCTTGTCTTTGACTTTTCTCAAACATGTCTCCGCATCTGCATCCGCGATGAACTCAACAAGCGTATAACCATATCCAAACGCAGATGTTGAGGTTATCTTTTTCACATTTTGAAGTCCTTGCAGTTTGCGCTCAATCGGCTTTGTGACCATCCTGTCAACATCCTCCGCAGACGAACCTTTCAGTATTGTCAGCACCGAGATATAAGGTATTTTCACCTCTGGGTGGTTCTCCTTTGAAATGTGCGTATAGCCAAAAATACTATATCCCAAACACAGTCCAAAAAACAACAATGTTGCTTTGTATCTGTGGCAAAAAATTTCAATTATGTTTTTCTTTTTCACCTCTTCAACCATAATTCAAACTCTAAAACTCCACATCCAACCTTGACAACCTAATGTCTCTTATTCGTTTTTTGAATAGATAATCTGATTTGTTTCCTTTTTTCTTGTTGCAGTTGCCACATAGTAATTGGAAATTTGTCAATATGTTAGCACCACCTTTTGACTTTGGAATTATGTGATCTATTTCCATATGTTTGATGTTTAGTTGCTCTCCGCAGCCAGCACATTTGCAGTATTTTATTCCATCAATCACCTCTCCTTCCTGCAATTCAAACAGATATGCTAATATCTCTTCTCTTGATTTTGGATCTTTTGGATCTTTCAAGTTTTCTTTCAAATCTGTTCTTTCTGGTATTCTTTTTGTTGCGATAAAGTCCTTAAACATACCTTTGCTGTCTCCAACTTTACCTTCTGATAATCTCTGAATTAATAAATCAACACTTTTTTCCGCAATATCAATTCCAATCCAATGTCTGCCAAGATTTTGTGCCGCCACACAAGTGGTTGCGCAACCACAAAATGGGTCAAGAACAACCCCATCTTTTGGACACAAACCTTCAATAATCCTATTCAGCAATTCAAGTGGTTTTTGTGTTGGGTAGCCAGTGCGCTCAGGATGCGTAGTTGACAACATTGAAATATTCCACCAATCTTTCATTCCAACTATTGAGTATGTGCCTTTTTCGTCTTTATAATATACAACTTTTCCACCTTGTCCGCCACCAGTTTCGCCGTATGATTTTTCCTTCTGGAGATTGAAGAAGTAATTTCTATTTTTTGAATACCAGTAAATTATGTCATGCTTTTTTGCAAAATGTCTTCTGCTTGCACCACCACTTTTATAGCACCAAATTATCTCATTCCTAAAATTCTTCTTGCCAAAAATACAATCAAGCATTATTTTGATAAAATGTCCTGCTGTTTGGTCGCAATGATAACATAAATTGCCTGTTGATTTGAGAATTCTATGCATTTGCACCACTCTTTGTGCCATATAGACAAGATATGATTTTAATTGTGGAGAATGAATTTTGTCAATATCACCAAGATATAAAATCAAGTCAGGATAGTCAAAAAACAAATCTCTCAAACATGCATTGTCAATATCTTCTTTTGACCACATGTCTTTAAATGACGAACCAGCGGCAACACTTCCAACAGGCGCAGAAAATGTCTCATTCTTATTAAACGGCGGGTCAAGATAAATCAAGTCAGCAATTTCACTATTCAAGCCGTTGAGGATGTATAAGTTATCTCCTGTGTAGAGGGTGTTTTGGAATTCTTCGTTCTCTGCCATATCACTCAACTGGTAAGTAGCCAACTCCTATCATGCTGACAATTCGGTAATATGCTAAAATCAAGGCCTTTTGAGCATTTAGGTAGTCAAGATTTGAGTTCAAATAGCGCGTTTCAACATCCATTTCATCCACAAAACTTGCTGTACCTGTGGCAACGGAAACTTTAATCTCTTTTAGCGAATTCTTGCTGGCATCAAGAGCCTTTTTAGTAGCTACAACCAAGTCCTTCATGGAAAAATACTGATCCCATGCATAGGCCGCATCTTGCTCGGTTTGTTTCTTGGTGAGGTTGTAGTTCAAGTCCGCAATTCTGTAATTTTTATACTCCTTGCGTGCAGTATTGAAGCGGTTTAACTTGTCGTTAATCGCCCATGTTGCGCCAAATCCCATGTAGGAATAGTTCATATTCAAGAACCCTTTTGACTTGTATTTGACATATGAAAATTCAGTGTAAACCTCCGGCAACATATCAAATGCTTGCACCATGGCATAATATTTCTGTGATGTTGCTTCATTTTCAGCTTGCAAAAGCTTGCTGTTTTTACTTAGCGCTAAATTGACAAAATCCTCTTTATCTTTTGCTGGCAGTTGTGCATTCATGACATCTGGCATTTGCAGGTCAATAGGATCTTCCCCGGTCATGATTTTATACTCCATTTTGGCCTTATCAAGTGCAGATTTTGTACTTATTACGTCAGCTTTGTTTCTGTAAAATTGTGCTTCAGCAAGGACAACTTGATCGCTTTTAGCAGAACCATATTTATTCATCACACTGATTTTTTTCATCTTCTTTTCAAAAGTGTCAGACATTTGCTCATAGACCTTGGCGGCACTCTCATTGTAGATTATATCCATATATTTCTGGATGAAAAGCAAACCAAAGTCTTCAAGAAAACCTTTGTATTCATAATCCTTGGCCCGTTTTCCCTTGCTCGCAATGTAGACACCAGGCCACGTTTTGTAAATTGACAGTGAACTTTTGACATTAACCGATAAAACCGTCATCCATGGTTTTTTATTTCCACCAGAAGACAGATTTTTCACAAGTTCAGTTTCCATTGGTGTTGTCGGTTGTACATTACTTGGCATTGAAAATAGTTTTGGTTTACTTAAAATCTTCTGGCTCTGCCAATCAAGTTGGACTGTTGGGAGAAGCGCCAAAATAGCAGTGTCGCGGTTAATGTCTCCAAAATCACGGAGTTTTTCTTTCATCTCAACTGTCTCACTATTTTCATACGCCTTTTCAAGCGCTTCCTTCAATGTTATAGCCTCGGCATTGCCTGTTTTAGCAAGCAAACAAGCGGCAAACAGTGTAAAAAACTTTGCGTATTTCATATCTTTTAAAACCAACTTTTCACTTTGCCAAACAATTCAACTATATCATCTTTGATTGAAGCAAAGAAAAACTTTGAAAATTCAGGAATATCAACAATGAACGTCACAACTTTGTCTGCAACGAGTGAAACTTGGTGCGCAACAAAATCCTTAACATTTTTAATACCCTGAAAGAACCCTGTTTTACCGCCCTGCTCTGCTGTTTTGCTCGCATCAACCGCAACATACTTTATGTCCTTCTCACCAACATTGACAAACTCATGACCGCGTTCAACAATCATGTCCTTGTCTTCAAGTCCGTAGACATAATTTATACCATCATTCTCACTATAAACCCAAATGTTCTTGGTTGAAATACTGCCATCCTCTGGCTTCAAAACCTTCACCATGAATGCTCCTGTTGGAGTGGTTTCAAGTGCCTCTGACGAAATTTTAAACACATCGTGTTGGCTCTTGGCTTTGACTTTTATCATCACGCTTATCCCAGGTTTGACCGCCTCTTCGTATCCTTTGACGCTCTCTATTCTATTAATCAAAATCGTGCGCGAGCCAGTGTAGACGTCAATGCTGTTGCCGATGACCGCAATTTGTCCGTGCGCGACCTCATATCCTCCGACATAGACATCAACGAAATCATCCACAGCAATCTCATCTGTTGTTATGTTTTGAATATCGCATTTCACCTGCGTTGCATTTGTGCGTTCCAGTGTAAATAGTGGTTCTCCCGGGTTAATCTGCGCCTTTTCTTTTTTGTTAATATTGTCAATAAATCCATCAAATGGTGCATAAATTTTTAGTCCATTGTAGGCCTTTTTTGCGCTCTCAAAATTGGAGTTTGCGCTCTCCAAATCTGCCTGCATTGCCTTCAAATTTCCAATACTTTCAAGTCCCTCCTGTTGCAACTTTTTAATGGCATTATATTGCAACCTTTTGCTCTCCAAAATTGACTTGGCGCTGATATAAGAATTAGCAGTGAACTTACTGTCAAGCTCCATTAAAAGCTGGCCGCGCTTCACCATTTGTTTCTCCTTGACGTGTATTTTTTCAATCGTTCCGCGCACCTCTGATTGGTAGTTCAAATTGTTCTCACTCTCAATGTAGCCATAGCAATTTACGTCCTTTTCAATGCGTTCTGGTTTGACTTCGCGCACCATGACAACCATGTTATTTTTGTGCTCCACGAACATCAAACTGATGCGATAACAAGCAAAGCAAATGGCCTTGTAGATGATGTATAGCAGGATGAAATAGATGATTGCGCGCTTTTTGTCTTTTTTGTAGAATGCAACCAAGAAGTGCCAGAATTTTGTGATTGAACCGAGGATAAAAACCTTGAAAAAGAACTTGAAAAAAGCCCACAAAACACGTGGCACACCCTCAATATTGTTCCTGTAAAATAGTGTTATTCTGTCAGCAACCCTCAAAATTCTGCTGTTGATGGCATAAAAAAAGCCGATGATTTTCTCCAAAAGGATTTGCAATTTGCTCTTTTTTTTTATTCCCATGGCTGTCAACATGGCATTTTGCATCATTTTTGACGGATCCAATGTCTTATTGACCTTGTTTGACAGCTTTTTAAGCTTATTCTTTAAAAATCGCACAAGCATATTTACAGTATAAATTATAGAACAAAAAACTTTTTATAAAAAGCAAGTTTTTAAAATAACATGAGCAACACGGCCAAAATGGGGCGAATGACCGGACTCGAACCGGCGACATTCAGTACCACAAACTGACACTCTAACCAACTGAGCTACATTCGCCATTTTTTTGATTTCATATTTATGTTTTTAATTTTCAAGTTATTTCTTTTTTTTGCATGTCTATACTTTAATTTATGATTTAAAAAATGACAATATTAGTAAAGAAGTTGATAATAATTACATGTTTGAAATCAAGAAAAATGGAGAAAAAGAATTAGAGCAAATACTTGATAGTCCAAATGAAGCCACTGTCTGGAAAAAGTTGAAAGGGATTTTTATTAAAGACAATCAAAAAGTTAAATTATGGTGCAAAAACCAACGAACTGGAAATATTTTTGGCGAGTATTACGATGAATTTCAACAAGAACACAGAAGTTATTTTGATTTTATTATCAAGTTTGAAAATGGAAATTATCTATATCTTGAAGTAAAAGGAAGTGATGACAAGGACATTAACAAAAGCAAGACGGAAATGTTAAAAAGAGCATATGAAGAGTATTTTAAAGGTAATGTGCTATATGCAAAAAATCTTGTAATTTGTGTGGTTGAAGTTGATGGAGAAAATATCAAGAAAATTTCACCATTTTATAATCAAAAACAGTTTGATGATGATTTGAAAACATTTGACTTGGAAGAGGTTGTAATGAAGTTGGTTGTTTAGGTTTGTAATTGTTAATGATATTATTACCGAAATGTTGAAGATTTTATAGTTACGAAACGCGTGTTAAGTGAGAAGATAACAAACCGTGAAGGCGAGGCCTCGGGCGGCGCAACTAACTAAAAAATTTCTTTATATTATCAAAAAAGCTTTCGCTCTTCGGGCTACTTGATGCGCCACAGCTTTCATCAAATTTACGCAACAGCTCCTTCTGTTCCGCTGTTAACTTGACTGGTGTCTCAACTTGGATTGTAATAATCATATCTCCCCTGCGACCATTGTGCATTGTCATGCCTTCACCACGCACAACAACTTTTTCACCGCTCTGTATGCCAGCATTCACCATGAATTTAATGTCCCGCTTGTCTATCCCCTTGATTGTGATTTCTGCACCAAGTGCCGCTTGCGTAAAACGAATTGGGACAGTGCATTCAAGGTTAGAGCCATTCTTCGCAAAAATACTGTGTGGCTTTATCTGAAATACAACATATAAATCTCCTGTTTGTCCGCCACGAACACCACCTTCGCCCTCACCGGCCATACGTATTGTATCTCCATGTGAAACGCCAAGCGGAATTTGCACCTCAACCTTTTTTCTTATTTTCTCCACCCCCTCACCATTGCAATATTTACATGGATTGCTGATTATTACTCCTTCACCATTGCATTCAGGACATTCTTGCTCTACTATAAAAAATCCTTGTTGCATTCTTACTGCGCCACTTCCTTTGCATCGTGAACACTGTGTTCTTGCATTTTTTCCATCAGCAGAGCCACTTCCACCACAATGCGAGCACTTGCCAAGTGTGTTATATTCTGCAAATTTCTTTACTCCTGCAAAGGCATCTTCCAGAGTTATGTCCATCTTATATTTCAAATCTGAGCCACGGTTTTCTGCCTCCATGTCGCGCGCAGAACGCCTGCTTCCACCGCTGTGTCCTTCGTTAAAAAAACTGTTAAATATATCATTGATATTTCCAAAGTCAAAGCCACCAAAGCCACCACTACTGCTAAATCCACTGAAACCGCCGAAGCCACCAAATCCTCCGCCACCTGCTCCTGCCCCGTCCGCAGAGCCAAACTGGTCGTATTGCTGTCTCTTTTGTGGGTCTGAAAGCACTGCATAGGCCTCGTTTATTTCCTTGAACTTTGCCTCGTATTTCTCCTTCTCGTCTGGATGTTTATCTGGGTGATTTTGCACTGCAAGTTTGCGATATGCCCTCTTTAACTCATCGGCTGAAGCATCTTTTGATACGCCCAAAATTGCATAATAATCCTTACTCACTTGACTTTATTAAAACCAACTAATTAATAGATTTAGAATGAAAAGTTTTTTTTTCAAGGGGGTTTTTTCATTATTTGCTCCGTTAAAACACGCCACAAATTTATGTTGCGCCGCCCGCGGCCACGCCCTCGCGGTTTGGCTGCGCCTCGTTCCTCGGCGGCCAAACCTGCTCCGCTCTGGCGCAACCTACGTAGCATTACTCCTTTCATTCACCATACATAACAATCTCGCCCAAGCCCAACAGTTATCCAACCAACAATACGCAAGCTTTAAGCATGCGGAAATACTACAAAAACAAAAGCACAGTTATAAATTGATACAATCAAGCAAAGTCAAATTACCAAAAATCAGTCAGGAAAACAGCAAAACAGTAGTAATGCCAAAAGCATCAATGAGTATTCATAAAACAAAAGAGATGGAAGACAAAAATGATGTTGCAAATAAAACAACTAAAAGTGAAAAGAAGGAAAAATGATAATCAAAAAGTGCACAACATTCTTGGCCGTAGCAATTGGCGTTTATGCATTCTCATTGGGCGCACGCGCAGATGTTAAGCAGACACAACCAAAACCACAAGCACCAGTAAATAAAGTTGCGGACGCCAAAATCCTCAAACTCATTGACGAATTTGATGACTATCCAATCTACGAAAGTGAACTCAAAACAGACATGGTGCATGGATATATTGGCACAGAAAAGACAGGTGAAACAGTCAAACTTGATATTCTGTTTGAACGTCGCGAGATGTCAGACCTTATTACTATTTCAGGGCACGGAATTGAAAACAAAGAGTTCGTTTTGACATCCATGCAGGGCGAACCGCCACGCTTTTTCATTGATGTATTTGGTGCCAAAATCAAGAACAAAAATGTCGTGTTTGAATACAAAATTCCCAAAGGCACACGATTAAAATATGGTCGCCAGCCAAATGCAAACTACCGCATTGCGTTTGATTTGGAAACAGGTGCACATGTCAAAAATGTTGTGCGGGCAAAAGATACAATTTTGGCGCTACTCGCCTACGACAATAGACACCGTGAAATCAAGAAAATAGAGCCCAAACAAGCGGAAAATGCTACAACCTCCCACCCACATTGTGAATATGACAATGGAGACGTCACAATGATTGATAACTTTGCTGGGTTAAAAAAAGTCAGTAGCAATGCGAAATTCCAGAAAGTCCGCCTTGATAATGGCAAACAGCCAGTCATTGCCATTGATGCAGGGCATGGGGGAGTTGATTCAGGAGCCATCGGAGTGAGTAAAACCAAGGAGAAAACCATTACTTTGATATATGCAAAAGAGCTGCAATTTTTGTTGAAAAGACGTGGCTTCAAAGTTGTCATGACAAGAAATAGGAACAAAACAATTCAACTTGGCAACCGCGTGCAGATAGGTCAAAAAGGCGGTGCGGACATCTTCATCTCATTGCACACTGACTCACATCAGAACAAAAAAATGTCGGGCACCACAATCTACCGTCTGTCTCACCTCAATGAAAAACACTCTGACTGGAAGCGCTTCTACAACAAAAACTACCTGCCAACGCACTACGAGAAATATCTCTCAAACACCTCTGTTTTGGATGTCTTACTCGGCATGACGCACAAATCGCTGCTGGAAAAGTCATCTGCATTTGTCAACAATATCCTGCTGGACTTCAAAAAGAAAGGAATATGCCGAAACTGCCGCCATGGCCAGCGCTCACTTGCAGTCTTGCGCGGGCTCAATATGATTTCAATCCTCATTGAGATTGGCTACATCACTAACCCAGATGAAGAGGAAAAAATCTTATCAGCGGACTACATAAGGAAATTCTGTACAGCACTTGCAGATGCCATTGAAAACACATTTAGATGATTAAACCTTGATGTCAACAAGGTAGAATTTTCTGATTTCATCCACCAGTGCGCGATCTTTTTTAGGGAATTGCTCCTGATAAATCCCAGCCCTAATCTCCTTCTGGTTCTCCTTTGTGTTCTTGATATTATGCTTTTCGGCATATCTTGCAATGTCATTTTGTGTAATTGACGCATTCACCTGCATCGCAACGATGGATGACCACATGAACTCTGTGCGCATATACCATTCAAATAAGTCCTCGTCTACACCCAATCTCATTGCATTTAGATTCGGAATATTCATCTTATATTCCTCGTATTCCTTGACAATATTTTCCTCCTTGATTTCCATCTTTTTTAGGTGCTCGGACTTCAAATTTTCCTCCACAAGAGAACTCAATGCCACTGGAAAAATCTGGTCATAATTGCAGTAGTCCATTCTCTCCATGTTGCAGATTATCTTTGAAAATTGATGCACATCGTAGTCCGTAATTGCACTCTCGTGCACAATCGCAACAATTTTGACAGCATTAGCATCTCTTGAAATTGGCGCGCAAAACATCAATGCTGAAAGAAATGCCACTGTCTTTTTCATATTATTTCACAGATGTAAGTTTCTTGAAGATTGTGCTCATCGGCACCCCATTTACAGTTGCTTCTTCATCAAACTCATCTTTCTTTACCTTCATTGAAAGGACGTTCTTGGCTTGGTTTGATTGCTTCTTTTTCAGCATCGGAACCACATCATTTTTCATTACGCGATACATCTTTTTCAACAAGTCAGTATTACTTTGCTCGTTCTTTGCACTCATATTAAATAAATTTTCAAGCACTTTGTTGTAGTTATCAATTTCAATTAACAAATCAGAGCTTTTCAACTGAGCGCCACGGACAAAGGAACCATTCAATTTTATGCCAGCGAAGTCATTGTTAAGGACGAATTTTTCAATTTTAGTTGTATAAATTGTCTCTGTTCTTTCTTTATTAATTCCCCATTTTTTATCCTCATAAACTTCACGTATATCAAGATCCCATTTAAATGGTCTATTCGCAATAAAAATCACCGGTGAGACATCACCGTCATTAATCATAATCATGCCGGACGAACGAAAGTATTCTTTTTTTTCATCTTTGTTAAACCTTATATCAAATTCGTCAACTTTTACATTTCCTGTTTCAAGATAACGCTCATCTATCAAGCTTAATTGCAATGGTTCGTCTATTGCTATACCTCCAAAATCAGGTTTTTCAAAAAGATGTTTATTAAAAAATGCATTAAATTTGAGATTTTTACCAGCAATAACGTTATATCTTCTTCCGTTAATACTTTTCAGCTCAACATCATTCAATTCAGCGGAAACGACATCTGGGACAATAAAACCACTTTTTTTTGTGATATAAACGCTACCAACATGCATTTCACCATTGTTGACGGTGATTGTTATGTCTTTTACACGCAATGCCGAATGAAGGAAATTGTATTTTTTCGTGTATGTAACGCTGTAATTTGGATTATTTTTGACGTTTGAAATTGATTTTTCAAAAATTGAACTTAACAAAAATATGTTTCCAATATGCAAACAAAGTGCTAAAAATACCGCTATAATAGCCGCTATAACTGATGCCTGAATTGCAATTCTTCTCCTCTTTTTACGACCTAAAACTTTGCTAACAAAAGAGTTTGACATAATAAAAAAAACTTTGCTGAAAATCAATACAAAAATGTAATTGTCAAGTAGATATAGTGCAATACTTTATACAAAAAATTTGCAAATTATAATTTAAAATGTTAAATCGTTTCATGCTTGCAGATGAGAGGTTTTATTTAAAAAAACAACATATTTTCTGGGCACTTGCAATAGCAGGTTTTTTATTTATTTTCCACCAAATCAGTGTCGCGCTTTTGCCATTTTACATAGCTTTTTTTGAGGTTATTTTGTTCAATGGGATTGTTAACATTTTTGAGAGAAAATTTCGCATTCCGAGAGCTATAACAGCAGGTGTAATAACAGTTGGTTTTTGCGCAATTATTATTGCAATATTTGCTGCCATAATTCCGTTCTTGTATGGAAAGGGCGTTAGTGTGATTAATTATACAACAAATGCAAGCTCTTTGGATAAGTTGCGAGTGCTTTTGAATGATAAATTTTCCTCCAATACAATAAACAATATTTTTGAGTGGGCCATTGCAAATGTATCAGACAATCTGGTTGAATTTGCAAAGAAAAATTTAATGGAAACATTCCGTTCAACGGCGCAGTTGGCTACTATAATCGGTATGTCTGCGCTATCGCCAATTGTATCATTTATGATGTTGAAAGACATGCCAAAAATCAAAAAACATTTCTTTCAAGTTTTGCCTGTCAGAGTGCAAAAAGATGTCAAAAAGTTGTCATCAAACATGTATGAAAGTGTGTTCAAATTCATGGAAGGACAAACAATGGCGGCCATCGTTTTGTCATTGATGTATGCCGCAATGCTCTTTCCAATAGGTGTAGAGCACTTTTTTATACTTGGTGTCGTTATTGGTTTCTCATCGTTTGTGCCTTATATTGGATTTTATTCGGCCACAGCAATCACACTTTGCTCGGTTTATAGCCAAATGCATGATGTGAAAAAAGTGATAATCACGCTTGCTGTTTTACTCGGTGGACAGGTTATTGATGGTGGATTTATCACGCCAAAAATTGTAGGAAGTCGTCTCGGTGTTCATCCGTTGTGGGTAATCTTCGGGGTGCTTGTTTCAGTGCCTCTGTTTGGTATATTCGGCATTTTGCTTGCACTGCCAATGGTCGGCATTTGCAATGTTGTTGTAAAATATACAATGGAAAAATATCGCCACAGCGACTATTACGGACAATAATTATCTGCCGTAGACATATGTGCATTTACTGAATGTACCGTCTTCCGTTGTCTTGTAGAGCACAAATCTGATATTTCCATTTTTCTTGGCTTGCGCTTCACTATTGTTTCCAATAAAACCAAGATATTTACATGCTTTGCCTTCTTTCATGCCAGTCAAATTGAGTGCCGTATTTTTAACTTCTGATTTTACATATTGTTTTTTTATACTTTCGCATCCTGTTATAGCTACTACAATAAACAAAACTAAAACAATTTTTGCAAATTTCATGCTTATTTATTGCAACAAAAAATTTATTTTCAATAAACATTTCTTGTTGCACTGCCAGATTCCAAGTTATCGTAGTTTGTATTTCGCTCCGCGTTCCGCAACAACAAAGCTATACCAAATTTTTATTTACTTTCAATTTTTTTATAATAAAATCTAGTTAGTTTTAATGATCATTTATATGAAAAGTGAAAAAAATCAAGAAGTGTTGCCTCATAATCAACATCTAATCAATATTTCATACAGACTAACTGAACTAAATAATGTGTGTCGTTCTTTTAAAAACAAAAAAACACTTTCTGGTGAAAAGATATTTCTTGTTAAACAAGCAATCGCCGACATTAGCAAAGACAAAGAACAACTTCAAGCATCGTTAAAGACACTATTAATAAACAATGGTATAACGAAACCAAAAACACTAAATAACCAACAAATTTCTGATAATTTTCTTAAAGATTTGCAAATTTTATACAAAAACTATGTTAGTTTGGAAACAAAAAAAGTAAACAATAAATATAGTGAATCAAAAAAACATCGTGAAAATGGAGAAGGGGGTTGTTGTTCAATTTTCTAACCTACATTCTCACCACAACTTGTACTCTAAACGCATCAAGCCCGCATTGTATGAGCAATTGAATGCTCTTAACAATCGCGAGTTTGTAGGCAGAAACAGCTTTGTCATCACTGATAAACTTCTCCTTTTCGTATAGCGTGTGGAATTCCGTTGCCAACTGGATGAGATAATTTGCAAAGAAAAACGGTTCGTAATTTTTGACTGCAAGCTCTAAAAAGCGGGTGTAGAATGACATTTTTATCATCATTTTGTGAAAGTTTTGAGACAGTTCAATTCCGTCCGCAGCCAGATTTTCTGCTGGTAAAATACCCTGTTCTGCTGCTTTTTTGAGAACAGAATTGCAGCGCGCATTTGCATATTGGATATACCAAATTGGGTTATCCTTGGACTGTTCCTTTGCTTTTTGGAGGTCAAAATTTAGCACCGTGTCGGCCTTGCGAGTGAGGATAATAAACCGCAAAATATCAACGTCAATCTCGTCAATCACATCGTCAATAGTGAGAAAATTGTTCTTGCGCTTTGACATCTTCACCATCTCACCATTTTTCATGAAGTTCACAAGCTCGCACAACTTGATATGCACTTCGCCTTGATTGTTGCTGATGGCTTTAACAGCAGATGTAAGCCGTTTGACATAGCCCTTGTGGTCTGCGCCGAGCACCACAACCATGTTGTTAAAACCACGTTTCCATTTGTCGTAGTGATATGCAATGTCGCTTGCAAAGTAGGTATGCGATCCATCGCTCTTGGCAAGTGGTCTGTCTGTATCGTCGCCAAACTGACTTGACTTAAAAAGCAACTGCTCGCGTGGCTCGTAATCCTCAACTGGTTTGCCCTTTGGTGGCTCCAAAATGCCCTGATAAATTAGGCCCAAATCAGTCAAGTGGCGGATGCTTTTTTCAATCGTGTCCTCATCTTTCAAATGCTGTTCCGAGGACCATTGGTTATAATTCACCTTTAATTTTTTGAGCGTTGGCTTGATAAAATTGTCAATTATCTCGCCAGCCGTTTCAATTTTGCTCCACTGTTTAGTAGGGTTCTTGGCCAATTCCTTCTTGCGTTTGTCAGCAATTTCCTGCAAATATTCACCCGGGTAGCAACCATCTGGCAATTCACCTTGTGCACCATTAATACGCCACTGGATACTTTTTTCAAGCTTATCCATCTGTCCGCCAGCATCATTGATGTAATACTCACGGCAAACATCATAACCGCTTTTTGATAACAAACTTGCAAGCGTATCACCGAAAATAGTGCCACGCGCATGTCCTATATGCAACGGCCCAGTTGGATTTGCAGAACAAAACTCAACATTGGCTTTCTCTCCGTTGCCAAGGTTTTTTACCAAATTTTTGTCGCCATTTTGGCAAATATCCTCAACCATTGCAAACAAAATGTTGTCCTTCAATTTGATGTTAATGAACGCTGGTTTGACTACTTCACAAGCTGATACGTAATCAATTTTTTGGATCTCCGCAACCATCTCATTGGCAATCTCCATTGGATTTTTTTTGGCTGCTTTTGATAAAATCAGAGCAATATTTGTAGAGATATCAACATCGTTTTCAAGCTTCTCTGGCGGCAATTCCAGTATCAACTTATCCAGCAAAGCGCGGTCAATATCTTTGTAAAGTGACAGAATGATTTTTTTGATGTCGTTTTCAAGCTGTTGAAGCATAGTTCTACATCACAAACATCAATGCTGGATTTTCAAGAAACTTTTTGACATCACTTGCAAACGGCGCCAGCACGCTTCCATCAATGACGCGGTGGTCTGCCGAGAAAGTTATATTGCAAACAGGACAAACCGTGGCCTCTCCGTTGACTGCCACAACCGCATCTTCAATAGCTCCAACAGCAGCAATGCAACTCTGTGGTGGGTTGATAATTGACTGGAATTCGCTCACGCCGAACATGCCAAGATTTGATACTGAAATTGACCCGCCTGTATATTCATCTGGTGTCAACTTGCCGTCTCTGGCTTTGGCGGCCAACTGCTTGATTTCTTTGGAGATTTCCAACAGTCCTTTCTGGTCAGCGTTTTTCACAATTGGTGTAATCAAACCACCATCAATACTGACTGCAACCGACACATCAACGTTATTGTATTGTCTTATTTTGCCATCAATCCAGCTTGCGTTGATGCTTGGATTGCGCTTCAAGGCCTTTGCAATGGCCAAAACAATTATGTCGTTAGCAGAAATTTTATACTCTGGCTTGCCGTCCACAACCTTTGCCATTTTGTTGAGTTCTGTGCGGAAGGCCACAAAATTAGCCATGTTGGCCGTGATTTTCAAATACCAATGAGGTATGTCCTGCTTGCTTTGTATGAGCCGCTTTGCAATGGTTGAACGCATGCCGGTTGGCGCAATTTCAGTAAACTCAACTGGATTTCTAAACACGCCGCCTGCGCGCGGAGTTGCCAAAAACCGCTCCACATCTGCCTTGATAATTCTGCCGTTTGGACCACTTCCAATGCCTACCGAAGCGATGTTGATATTATTCATTGCGGCCACTTTCTTCGCCAATGGACTTGCAAAAATACGCGCACTACTTGTTGTCACAGGCACCCTACTCTCTTCCTTGATTTCAACTTTTTTATCCTCAACTTTTTCTTCTCTTTGTTCTGTTTTAGCATCTGTTTTAGGTTCCTCATCGGCAATTTTATAGTCCTTTATCGCATCAACAGTTTCACCTTTTTCTAATATCAACGCGATGGTTTTATCGACCGCGACTACATTGTCGGCTGCAACTAAAATCTTCCCTAAAACCCCCTTGTTTTGCGCCTCAACCTCCATGACTGCCTTGTCGGTTTCAACCTCCAATAGAACATCACCAACATCAATTTTGTCGCCTTCTTTCTTGTTCCAAGACACTATTTTGCCCTCTTCCATAGTGGGAGAAAGCGCCGGCATTTTGACTTCTGCAACCATCAGTAGAAGAGTTGTGGCAATTTTATTATTGTCAAGAGAACAGCAAATTACTCACCTTCATACCCCAAACTCTCCCTCTTCTCGTTCTCACTGACAAAATCGCTCTTGTTGACTGTCTCCCAGATTTTCTGCCGCTTCTCACTTATAGCAGAAATCGTATCCAAATCAGGTTCAATAATCAGGTTGCGTTTATAGCTCTTTGACAGCCACTCGGACAGCTCACCTAAAATCATCTTGCATATTGGTAGCACTGTCTCCTCCCAGAAAGACAATCTGGCCTCGGACATGTTGTTGTAAGTCGCATCGCCCTTGATACCAAGCATCTGTGAAGGCACACCAAACGCAATCGCAATATCGCGCGCAGAGCTGTTTTTAGTCTCAATAAAGTCCATGTCGCGCGGATTAATACTCATCTCCTTCCACTCAATTCCACCTTCAAGAATGAGATATTTCCCAGAGTTATCTCCGCCCTTGATTTTGTCGTCCATCTCACTTTTCAAGCGCTCATATGTCTCATCTGACATTGTCTGTTTCACAACCAGTGCGCCGCAAGGACGAGCACCATTTTCCAGCAGCGACTTATTCCACTTGATGCACTCATTGTGCTGATCTATTGAATACTGCGCGGCCTCCATTGGAGACAGTCCATACCAGTCATCCAGCGGGTGATAGTTTTTGATGTGTAAAATATCACACTCACCATCATTGTCGTTGCATGGGAAGTAGAACGTCATGTTGTTGATTTTGTATCTAAATCCCTTTGGAATGTTGCAATGTCCGGGTAAAATTGTCATCCTGTCCGAGCGCAGTAAATACATTTCCTCCACCTCATTTTTGTCGTTGCGAATAGCTTGGATGTAGACATTTCCAGAGATGAGATATGAACTCACAGCTGCCTCCATGAATTTGATGTAGCTTGATGTTGGATTTGGCTTCCGCAACAGAGATATAACCGCATCATTGTCATCAAGTTCCTTCTTTTTTGTGCCTTCCAACTCATAATAACAAAGTCCAATGCTTGCAACAGAGCGCGCAATCAGTGAAATTGCCCTGTGTGCCACAACATTATTGATATATCCTTCGGCCGCGAATGTTTCATAATCACGGTTGCTCCAACGCGGATTGTTGCCAGTTTGTAAGTAATACGTTCTGTCAAAATAGCGATTTCCGCCCGCAACCTTTGTCCTCTTCAAAATTGATTTTTTACTGCCAAACAATGCAACCATAAGAAAAAAATAAAAACAGGTTGTTGTATGTCATATTTTTATCTGTGGAAGTGATTTTTTAATTTTTTGTTGCGCTGCCCGAGGCCACGCCCTCGCCGTTTGCACTCTCCTCGCTCCGCTACGCTCCACTTCGTCCAGCAAATGCGCTCCGCGCCGCGCAACATTATAATAATCATTAATTATTAATTGCTTTTTTATACATTTTTGATAAACTTTATTTGTTTTAATATTTTTTTATATGAAGATTGAAGAAAAAATGAAGAAAACAGACGTAGATCAAGTCATAAAGAGATTGCCATCTGTTTCAATACTGGACGATGATTATAAAACAAATTATGAAGAAATTGCTACATTTCAAAAGTTTTTTGATCACCAAGACAAAACATTTTATAATAATAACTTTAAGATTGACATTGCAAGTGATTACCCGAAATGGCTTGATAAACAATATAAATGCGCGCTTTCAAGACCTTTGACAAGAAGTGAATATACTGATTACATTCAATCACTCCACGACATATTCGTGGACAATTATGTCCAACCACTATGGGAAAACATGCTTCATCACAACTTGAAGAAAGTAAATGAACTGAAAAAACAAATGCATGAATTTTTACACAAATAACTCAAAACATTGCCTCCAAAATTCCCCTCCTCACCTCTAAATCAGATGCAACAATATCATTCTTGCAAAACTCATAAATCTTTAAAAAATTATTCTCATTTATTGATTGATAATTTGAATTTTTCAACCATTTTTTAATCTCTTTTTTGACATTTTTGGTGTCAATTTTTGTATCAAAAAGTTGGTTTTGTAGAACAAATTCCTCTTCTTTTTCAAAATTGTTTTTGAAATTAAACAAGTCCATAACCAAATCAGCTCGTACTTGTTCAAAATCAATAATTTTCTCAGCAGCTCCACTATTTAATAGATACTTATTACCAGCGCAATCATGTTGAAAATCCACTGTATAAATCTTTCTACCAAATGATTTTGCGAACCGCGCAGTAGCCATTGTGCCACATCTGCATGCACGCGCACGCATAATAAACACTGATGTCGCAATGCCGGCAATCAATCGATCTCGCTGGATAAAATTACTTGCCCTTGGTGGCTCTTTATATGCATATTCACTTACAATGCATCCACCTTTTTCTATGATTTTTTTTACAAAAAACTCGTTATCACACGGATAATTTTGTGAAATTCCGCAGCCAATAATACCAATAGTGCCCTCCTCCATGCTCTCTAAATGGGCCACACTATCTGTGCCAATCGCAAGTCCAGAGACCACAATAAATCCACTTTTATTTATCCAATAAACAATTTCCCTGATAATACCAAAATCAAGCACATCTGGCTCACGCGTGCCAGCTATTGAAGCCTTCAAACGCATCAAAGCATGAGATTGTCCTTTCACACTCAATGCAACAGGTGCCGAAGGAATTTGTCTCAATGTTTGCGGATAACATTTATGATGTATGCCAATAATTTTTACACCATACCTCAAATGGTATGCTATTTCCTTTTCCAAATCAATATCATTGGGTATTGTCGCGCCTACTTTTTTAGCTATTGCATCAGCAATTTCAATACGCTTTTCCAAATCGCTTTCCTCTTCGCCTGGATATGCATCAAATATGAACTTTTTTAGCACAGGAGATAACCCAACGCGCGCAAACTTCAATATCAAAAAATCCTCTTCAAATTGTTGCATAGTTATTTCTTTTTTGCCCAAGCATTGTTTTCAACATTTCTATTTATCTTTATTCTTTTTTCTTCATCTTCTAATTTATATTTTTCAATCATTTCTTGCATTTTGTCTTGTTTTCTATCTTCCTTCGGTACATCAATATCTTTATTTTCAACTTTGCCTTCCGGTTTTTCAACTATTGGATGTTCAGTGGCGCTATTGCTCATATCAGAAACATTCATTAAAGCATTAGCATCAGCACTCACATCGTTTATTGGTTGAGACTCTGGTATTGTATTACTTATCACAATTTCATCATTATTTCCGTTGTATGTATAACTAACATCTTGTTGTTGTTGAATTGGTTGTGTCTCCTCTACAACTGGTTCAGGTGGTTGAACTGTATTAGTAATTTGAGATTGTTCTACAAAATTTGGTGTTTTAGCTGGTTCTGGTTGTTTTGATTGTGGTATTTCAACATTGTTTGTTGTAGTTGCTTCGATGTTAATAGTTTGTTCTGGTTGTTGTGATTCTGGTATTGTATTACTTGTCACAATTTTATCATTATTTCCGTTGTATGTATAACTAACATCATTTGTTGTGGATGACTCTTGAACTGTCTCTATTAGATTTACAGTTTGGATATTTTCTGTTGTTGCAGGGATTTCAGGTTGTGGAAGTGGCTCTGTAATCTTAACTTGTTCTTGAACTTGTTGAGGCACTTCAACATAATTCGTTGTGTTTGTCTCCACATTAACAGGTTGTTCTGGTTGCGATTGTTGTATTTCAACATTTGATTGTTGTGGAGTTTCAACAGTTTGGAAGTGTTCTACAAAATTTGGTGTTTTAGCTGGTTGTGTTTTAAATTGTTCTTGTTCATGTGGTATTACAACATTATCATTAGTTCTGATTGTTTGCATCTCAGGTTGCGTTACATTTGTTTTAAGTTGTTCTGATGGAATGGCAGCCTCATGAACTTCGTTTAAAACTTCAACATAATTTTTAGTTTTAGCAACATTCGGTTGTGGTTCTTGAATATTTTCTACCGGCTGAATAACTTGTCTATCAACTTTGACTTCATTGTTATTTACAATAATTTCAGGACTGAAATTGTAATTTCCGTTCTCGCCATAATTATTATCTACTGGAACATCATACTTCTGTCCATTGATGGTTGCGCTTATATTAGGATTAATGTCGGTATTAGAATTACTTTCAGATATTTGTTGTGGTGAAGTTTCAGAAGGTTTGGATTGGTCATTTGACTGCCACTCACTTATGCTGGAATTTATTTTTTCTTCTATTTGTTTCATTCTATCATCGGCTTCTTCAAAGGCTATCTTCTCATCTTTTAAATCTTGTTTTATTACGTTGCGTCGTTCGTGATTTTCAATTACTTGGTTAAACGCCTCTTTATTTTGTCCTTCTGGTAAATTATTAACAAATTCTTTAAATTGTGCGCGTTCTTTTGTGTTTATTTTTGATATTTCGTTATCATATTGCTCCTTGTTTATTTCGCCTTTTGATAATTTGTCTGATAAATCCATCTTCTCCTCCATTCGCTGAGCATCTTGTATAAGTTTAGTTTTTAAATCGCCTTCTGGCATTGTACTAATTTGTTCTTTGATATTATCTATTTTTTCTTTTTCTATCATTTTACTTAATCCATTATTTACCTTATCCAATGATATGCTGCCTTCTGAAAACCCTTTGTCTATATCCCTAATTCCTTCTTCACGACTTAACTGTTTCCATTTATTTGCTTTCGTTGTTCCTGACTGCATGTTCTCTATTGGAGTGCGTTTTTCAAGCAGTATTTCATCGTGTATCTTATCAATGCTGTCGGAAAATTGTTTTTCACTTATCTTACCTGACTTATAGACTTCAAAATCGCCTTTCAATTTATTCATGCTGTCATTATTTACCTTTGCCTGATTATCAGTATTCTTTCGCATCTCTTGATTTACATTTTGTTGCATTTGTGTACTCAAATTTTGCCTAATAGCTTGTTCTAATTGAGTTTTATTAAACTTACCTACGCCTTGTTGAGCAATAGCTTTCGTTACTGCTTGATTTACTTGTTGCGCTTGTTGCACTTGTTTCATTACTTTACCAGTATCAATTACTACATTTCCAATTTGCACTTTGGTACCAATTGGAACAGATTTACCATTAATAATAACGTTTGCCTGTTGTTTAACATTATTATTGTTCACATTAATTCCTTGGCTCCCAGCATTGCTTTCGTGAATATAAGTATTTTTTTCAATAGTTTTCGTTCCACCTCCTTCTTGTATAACATTTATTTGTCTATCTTTTTCATTTATTTTACTAACTCTTTCCATTTTTCTTATGCGCTCATTGGCTTGCATGGCTATTGTATTCTCCATTGGTTTTGAATTACTTCCAGTTAACTGTTGACGACTGTTATCTATACCACCTTTTGTACCATTCTTTGGTTGTGGTTGTCCTTTTAATTTATTTTTAAGTTCCTTTTGCACATCTTCTTTCGCCTTTGCTTTTCTTTTAGCATCATGTTGTTTAAGTACGCTTTCTTTTTTATGACTTTGTATTTTACTTTTACCTTTACTTGCAGATACTCCACCATCAGGAATGTCAGTTTTAATTCCGTCTACACCTGGATTTATAACACCACCTTGCGACATTTGGCCTCCCGCACCAGAACCACTCTTAGCATTCGCCGTTTGTGGCAACTCTGACATTTCTCCAATATTTCCACCGTCATTACCATCTGCAATATTTTGTCCTTTCTTAACATTTCCTGTTCTATAAGGACTGTTTTGTCCTCTTTGAGGAGCCCAATCACCGGATGATTTGATACCAGCATTTCCTACCGGTTGTTGCATATTTTCATTCATCTGTATATTATTTTCTTGCAGCAACTCATCATTTTCTGGTATATTATTTGAACGTGGAACACTTTCACCATTTCCATATAGAACATCACCACCTTTCCAATCTCCTTTTTTATTTTTACCATCACCACCTTTCCCATTTTTGCCATTGTTATTCAGATCAATTGTATTTCCAATCGCGCCCATTGCAGAACTAAATATTTGACCAAGTGGCTTGCCAACCCCTTCTTCCATATGTCCAATACTTCTTGCCATATTATCAGGCATCAATGTATCAGCAGCAATTTTAGCTATTTTTGATCCCCAATCTGTTATAAATGATAAAAAGAAAAATTTTAACACTCCGAGCAACAGGCCACCAAAAATTTCCTTATATGCTGCAAAAACACTGTTTATCCCATCAATTACCCATGCATAAAGTTGTGTAGTTGGAAATATCCAAAATAGCTTGAATGAATATTTTACACGCCAGCAAATATTTACATCTATTGCTTCAATAAATGCTTTATAGACAAAACCAATCAATAAACAAAAAAAGCCCATTTCAAATGCAAGATGAGTAAAAGAATGTAATATCCTTATCAAGGTTTTTTTGAAAACTCCTTCATGTGATTTGAAAAAACTTATTATTGCATAAAATGGAAATAACATGATAATTTGCCCTAAATCCATTAAAACCAAAAATAACGACCATATCCAGCTTACAACTGTCTTGATATACCTTATAATACCAGTTCCAAGAAGCGGCAACCAACCAAGATAAACTGGCCAATATATTATGTCATTTGCAAGTGATGAAATTTTGTATATCAACTGTTTTGATGTCATCATTTGTATGCTCTCATCAAAAAATTCAAACGGGTTTTCATAATGCAAAGACGAACCATAGATTGTTGTTCCTATTTCCAATATGCCAGCAGCAAACTTCTCTGCATATCTAAACAACGCAGGCCACAGTAAATCGTCTATTAATGCATAATTGTCCGGATCAGTGGCCCACATTAAAATCAAAAAGTGCTTCCAATCCTTTGTATATGTTGGAAGAACAAGCATTTTTGTTTTATTTAAAAATCCAATTCCAAACGAAAAAACAAACCATAAGGCAAAGAAAATTTTTGCAAATGTAAAGAATGGATTTACCAAAATTGCATCGCGAACCTTAAAGAAAAGCCCTTCATTCAATCTATCTATTTTAATCAACCATGTATCTACATTTGGTTCAATTTCATCATGACCTATATCACTAAGAGATACACTTGAATTTACCGGTTTAAATGTGATTGTGTGATTATAACCATCCACATTCTGAAACTGTTTAATTAATACATTTGTTGATGGTATCTTACACTCTCCATTTGATGTTATAGCATTACCACAAAGTCTTATTCCTCTATCACCAAATCTTGTTGTTTTCACAAAATGCGATTTGTTGTATGTAGTTGGATAAATTGGGTCTCCATTTTTGTTAGTAATTTCAATTTTATCAGAATAAATCTTATAATCCAACAATTCAGATGGCTTGTCCTCTTTTGTCTGATCTCCCCAAAAAGGTGCAACCAATTTATATGGAATATACTGTATCCAAGAAAGCTTGAAACCATTTATTTCGTATTTGAATTTTGGACTTAAGTTTTTTGCACCAGATGCAAAAATCAAATCAACACTTCCTTCATCGTCCTCATAGAATGTATCAGCGAACTTGACGTAAATCCTTTGTCCTTTTGGTGGTGGACAAAATTCGTCAGGATGTTTCTCATCATTTACAGTTTCTTTTTTACAAGAATAATTGGCTATCTCACTGGCCGTCATCGTTCTCGTGACGCTCTCATAACATTGCCCATTTATTTCCTGCAATTTTGGATTTGAAATTGTTGTAGGACAACGTCCAGAACCGTATGCATCAAGTATTGTAAATTCATATTTCGGATCTCTACCATCATATAGTTTATGATCAATTAATTTACCATTAACTTCTTCTTGTGTATCCCTAATATCCTCTTCCATACCTTCCCTCCTGTAAAACATAATTGGCAATGTA
>JAFSXL010000013.1 GCA_017444125.1 Rickettsiales bacterium
AAATCTTTTACTTTAATAGAGTTATCTATTGTTCTTCTTATATTATCTTTATTAGTAGGTTCATTGTTAGTTGGTCGTCAAATTGTTGATAGAGCTAAGATACAACGTATCATATTTGAATTTGATTACTATGAGAAAGCCTTTCATCAGTTTTATGATACGTATAGGACAACTCCGGGTGCAATGATCCAATCGGAATGCATAAAATATTCTCAATTTCAAGGTGAAATAAATTATGTTTCCGGATCACCAACTGCCGAAGAAAAAGCCAAAGGCATGACATATCACGTTGGTAAAACAATAATGGACCACAGTAGTTACTGTGCATGCTTCTTTAACACGAAGAGATATGTCCCAAAAAATATCCAGGATAACCTAACCTTCAAAGGTAAATATATAACGATGCAGAATATGGTTTTTTCTGGATTAATTGAAGACAGGATGAGGGCGAAAGATGAAATTTGCGTTGGCGATAGAATAGAAAAAAATACAGACGGTTCATACAATACTCAATCAATGTCGCACTTGGAAAATACAGCGCAAGCAGCATTTAATTCAGGTGTTAACGTGATGTATGCAGGTTTTCACAAATATGGCAGTTATGCGAATAATGACAGGGAATATGGATATACACAAAGATTGGCTGGTATGTTTGGAATTAATACACGTATAAACACAAATCATGAATTGAATAATATAAGTTATATGAAGGCCGTTGACAAACATAATGCAATAGTATTTTTTGCTGTAACCCCAGATCAGTTAAAAGCTTTAAACACAGGAGTAAGTAGTGTATCAAATGCATCCGGCGCAGTTAGTGGTGCAGTTGGCGCAATTAATGCCAAACAAGCTTCTGAACTTGACGCAAAAATTGACGATGGTAGGCCAGGAAGTGGAACTTTGCTTGCATTAAAATCAGGACATGCAAGGAGAACAGGGGCAACTGACGATGAAATAAAACAGGCATGCTATGACCAAGATTTCGCAAATGTAGATAAAGCAATTTACCATACAACTACAAATTTGAAGTATGGATGCAATATCATCAAAGTAATGGAAGATGTGAAATGATGATATAATTTTTTTAGATTTAAGTATCTAATAAGTAAAAACAAGTCGCCCACTGGCAAGAGATTGTTGGTGGGCGATTTTTTTGCCCCACACTGGCATAACCTACGAAGACAAAAAAATTGACAATTAAAAACCCATTTTTACAAGTGCAAATATGACAAGTAAATCGGTATTAGATTTTGTTGAGGTAATTAAGTCAAACATAAAGAATTTTGATTTCCAGCCAAAAGTGGAGGAATACGGTGTTGTCGTATCTATTTATGATGGTGTCGCCAAGATATACGGTCTGGACAATGTCTGTGTTGGTGAGCTTGTGAAGTTTGAAAGTGGCGCCGAAGGAATGGCTCTGAACTTGAATACAGACAGTGTTGATGTGGTGCTTTTCGCCAGTGATGACAAGGTTGAAGAGGGCATGAAGGTCGGCCGCACAAACAAAAGCGTGAGTGTTCCAGTCGGAAAAGAGTTGCTCGGCCGCGTGGTTGATGCGCTTGGAAATCCAATAGACGGCAAGGGACCAATTAATGCCAAAAACTTCAACATGATTGAGCGCATGGCGCCGGGAATTCTTGACAGAAAGTCAGTCCACGAGCCACTGCAAACAGGTATTAAAGCCATTGATGCACTTATTCCAATCGGGCGCGGACAAAGAGAACTTATCATCGGTGACCGTCAGATGGGCAAAACAGCCATTGCGGTTGACACAATAATCAATCAGGCCAAGGCAAACGAGCACTGTCCAGAGAAGGACAAGATGTATTCAATATATGTTGCAATCGGGCAGAAACAGTCAAACATTGCAGGACTTGTCAAAGATTTAGAGGACCGCGGTGCCATGTCATCAAGCATAATAATCGTGGCATCTGCATCAGACCCAGCGCCATTGCAGTATCTTGCGCCGTATGCAGGTTGCGCCATTGGTGAGTATTTCCGCGACAACGGCATGCATGCATTGATAATATATGATGACCTCTCAAAACACGCCGTGGCATACCGCCAGATGTCACTGCTGTTGCGCCGTCCACCAGCACGTGAGGCATATCCCGGTGATGTGTTCTACCTTCACTCACGTTTGCTTGAAAGAGCTGCAAAGATGTCCGATGAAAAGGGTGCTGGCTCGCTGACAGCCCTACCAATTATTGAGACACAGGCAGGTGATATTTCTGCATACATTCCAACAAATGTGATTTCTATTACAGACGGACAGATTTTCTTGGAGAGTGAGCTCTTCCACAGTGGTTTCCGCCCTGCAATTAATGTCGGTTTGTCGGTCAGCCGTGTGGGTTCCGCAGCGCAAACAAAGGCAGTAAAAAAGGCATCCGCTGGAATGAAATCAGAGTTAGCACAATATCGTGAATTGGAAGCATTTGCAAAGTTTGGTTCTGATCTTGATGAGGCCACGTTGTCAACGCTTGACAAAGGCCGCAAGGTTTCCATTATATTGACACAAGGGCAGTTTAAACCATATTCAATGGCCGAAGAAACCTGCATTTTCTACATCACAACCAAGGGATATTTGAAAGAAATTCCTGTGGAAAAAGTCAAGGATTTTGAGGTGCAGTTCATAGAAAATCTCCGCAATTCGCACAAGGATTTGTTGGAGACAATCACCAAAAACAGAGAGCTCAACGAGACCATTGAGGAGAAAATTGTGAAGATAACGAAGGAATTTATCACCAATTTTTTAACAAAATAACAAAACAAATGATTGATTAATTTAAAAAATATATGGACTTTGGAATTTTTTTAAAAACATTTTATCTTGTATTTTTGGTACTTGCATCTGTTGGGCCAGGTTTTCTTACTATTGCAAATATCGCGATGACAAGAACAAAAAAGGTGAGTGCTACTGCCGTTTGTGGATGTTTTCTTGGTGATTGTATTTACATGATATTCGGAGCAATTTGTGCAAAAGAAGTGCTGGAATTTATACCAAAAAGCTTGTCGGTTGTGTTGTCAATATTTGCAGTTTTGTTCCTATTTTACATTGCTTATAGGTTCTTTTTTGCAAATGTAAAATACATTGAGACAAAAAAAATAAATAAAAGTGAAGGATTGCGTTTGGCAATTTCACTATTCTGCCTCAAAATGACATCACCAATCTGCATTGTAAGTTATGGAATTATTTTTACACAGACAATCAACACGGGTACTACTTGTAATATCATATCCGCTATCTTAGGAGGATGTTTTGCTTCGTTAGTTGAAAACGCAGTTATGGTATTTGTTTTCTCAAAGTTAGGAAAGAAAATAAGTAAAAAAATCTTAGTAAAAGTCAGCAAAATATCAGCAATATTAATTGCATTATTTGCCATATCTTTAATCTATAAGTTGATTTTCTAATTCAGAACATTGACTTTTATTTCAAATCCACTACGCATATTCGTTA
>JAFSXL010000014.1 GCA_017444125.1 Rickettsiales bacterium
AGCGAGGAGGAGCGTAGCGGTGCCAAATGGCGAGGGCATGGCCGCGGGCGGCGCAACAGAAAGAACTTCATTTGAATGAAATTTTATTGACATTAAATAACCTCAAAATACTTGGAGGTATATGGCAAATATAGCGGTGGTTGGCGCGACTGGAAATGTCGGTCGCGAGGTATTGAGTATAATCGGGGAAATGTGCTTCTCCGAGGGCAAAAATGGTGATGACGGAGAAGGTTTTGTTGTGGACAAAATCTTTGCTTTGGCATCCACATCTTCAAGCGGAAAGCATGTATCAATGACCTTGCAAAAACAAATTCAAGTGCAAGCATTGGAGAATTTTGACTTTGAAAAGAACGAAGTTGACATTGCATTTTTCTGCGCTGGAAGTGCCGTGAGTGAAAAATACATTCCAATCGCAAGCAAAGCTGGCTGCGTTTGCATTGACAAAAGTTCGCTGTATCGCCTTGACAAGGATGTCCCATTGATTGTCCCAGAAGTCAATCTGCCAGCATTGAAGGACTATTCAAAACGCAATTTGATTGCCACACCAAACTGCACAACAATACCATTGACACTCGTATTAAAGCCACTGGACGAGGCATACGGTCTGAAAAGAGTGGTTGTCACGACATTGCAGTCAGTATCCGGCACAGGAAAAAAGGCCATGGATGAGCTATTCAATCAAACCAAGGGCTATTTTGAGGCGGCAATCCAACACACAGAACAAGACAATTTGACTGGCGAGGTCTATCCAAAACAGATTGCTTTCAACTGCATTCCGCAGTGCGATTGCTTCTCGCACGATGGCTTCACAAAAGAGGAAGACAAAATTGCAAACGAGACATGTAAAATCTTTGGCAAGAAAATTCCAATCATTGCAACATGCGTGCGCGTGCCAGTATTTAGATGCCACGCCGAGGTTGTAAATGTTGAATTGGAGAAAGATTTTGATATTGAAGAACTCATGGAAAAACTGGACGACAGCCCAAGTGTAGTAGTTTTAAACCGCGAAGAAGACGGTGGCTATGCAGTGCAGTGCGAGCAAGTTGGCACAGATTGTGTGTTTGTATCACGCATCCGCCGCGACCCAACTGTAAAATATGGCTTGTCATTTTGGCTCGTTTGTGATAATCTCCGCAAGGGCGCCGCACTAAATGGAGTTCAAATAGCAAAGGAGCTCGTGAAGCTGATTTGACAGATATGGTTATAAAAGTATCATCTCGCAAATTTCTGAGAAGAACAATCTTCATGATGAAATTGCCGGTGATATGCTTTACGTGCGTGTTTGCAACGGTAATTATTTCCAGTTTTGCAATCTTGATTACGCTCTCCATCACTGACATCAAAGTGAATTCTCCATATGTAATCAGCACAATCAAGAGGGCGGTCAACAGCAGATTTGACCAGTTTAATGTGGATTTTTCTTCGTTTGAACTAAAAAAAAAGTCAGTCCGCAACATGAAATTGGATTTCACAATCAATGACATCGTTGTGAGACATGCAAAACAGAAAATTGAGGTTGTAAAATTTGACAAATTGAAGTCGGTTTTGCCAATCCGAGAGCTGCTTTATGGCGCATTTATTCCATCTATTGGCGACATAAAAAACAAGACATTCAACATACCAATTTCGTCCAGTTCAATAGTGGGTAAAACCGAGAAACACAAAAACATTCAGGACAATTTTACCGAGGCATTCAGGATGCTGATTGTGCAATTCAACAATGCAATTCGCGGTGCTGGATATATGCTAAACAATGGTATTAGCATTGAAAATGCAAAGTTTAATTTCATCAATACACAAAATCAAAGCAAGTTTGCAACTGTCAATTTAGTGAAAAGTTATAGCAAAGTTGTTGAAACAAACTCTCTAACGAAGCAGCAGAAAAAGGATTTAGCCAACATGATGGAGCGCTTGCGCCAACAAAATAATGACAACAGAATTATCGCAATGTTCAAGAAAATATATTCAAAAATCGTAAATTTCAGTTCAAAACACATTGAAAAAGCGGTAATCCACAATTCTGTGATAAAATATAGCCACGGCATATTCACTATTCAAGGGCTCTGCAACATGAAGCACGGCAAGATTGATGGATGTATTTTCAACGTCAGCGACTTCCCTGTTGATGCATTCAGCTTGATGAGAAACCTCAACTCAAAGGTCAATATTGCTGGAAAATTGTATGGCAGCATTTACGTAAAAATGGATAACGATGGCGCAAAGTTGATAGACATTGACTCCAAGGTCAAGCCAAAGAAAACAGTGCTCCACGACAGCAATCAGAGGGATATAAATGAGTTCAATTTCAAAGTCAATGCAGTTGATAACTTTACAAAAATAAAGTCCATAGATATATTCGTTGAAGATGTAAATAAATACAACAAACGCCGCACAATGGAGTTGAAAGCTATTGATTTAGTGCACGAAAATACGCATTTTGTTGATGGAAAAGTAGATGTTATTGTCAACAATATTCACCTTTCAGAGTTCTACGAATACTTCACGAAAAAGGTGCAAATTGGTGATGATGTCAAGCATTTTGATGGGCTAATAGAGGGCACATTGTCGTTTAAAATTGATAAAGAAGGTAAACTTGTTCCACTGCATGATGACAAGTCAAAAGTGAGATTAAAAAACCTGATTATCAACTCAAAAACATTTGCGTATGACCTGTCAAATCTGTTGTTTTCGTTGGAGGTTTTGGATAATAATATAGTCCTCAAAATGGTGGATGTGGATAACGACAAGCTCAACAAAAATGCATATTTAACATTGAGATTTGACATAAAAAAACAAATTTTGATTATTGAAATGCATGACTTTACAATCAATAAAACCAGTTTTGATAAAATCAAAAAATTAATATTTAATGAAGCACAATATAACTTTGCAAAACCGTTCCAGATGTCTTTTATGGTGAACGGAAAAGCAGTTATCCCATTAAATAGTTCGTTTGTAAAAAATGGTGAGCTTGACTTGAAATTCCTTTTTTTAACAATCAACGGCAACGAGGAAGAAGAGGTTAACGACAACAAAGTTTTATCAATCAAAAAGAAGGTTGGCACAAAAATCGGAGACATTGAAATGGACTTCGGCACAGCTAAAATGTATAGCACGCTATATGACTTCATGAAAGAGCGCAATGACAAATCAGTCATTAAAGGCAAGATTGATTTTGCAGCAGCAAAGCCATTTGGCATAAAAATTGATGCAGATTGGAAATTCAATGGCAAGAAAGTGTCTGATTTCGGTATTATGATTGAAAAAGATGTAAAATTGCATCTCACATCGGAAAATACAAATCTAAAAGTGTATTCAACCGGTGTATTGAAAAATGTCTTCATTGAAATTTTCGGCCAAAGAGCTTACATTGATGACAACTTCTGGCGGCTGTTGCTTCTGCTGATTGTAATGATTGATAGTGATGGTGATATAAGGATCAAAATAGATATGGTTGATGGCAAAATAAAGGACCTCTTCCTGCGCAATGTGTTATTGGATATGTTAATCAGAGACATTTATTTCTATGGCCACTTTGATTTGGATGTGGAATATGATAACAAATTTTATGAAGGTTATCACTATATCAATGAAAATGGTAAATTTGAAACGCATCTGCCAAACATAATTCCGCTGTTTATTTTAGGAGACATGAATATCAAGGACCTTCCAATCAGTAGAATTACTGTTGACGGACAAGGTATTGAAAATGGCAATAATACTTCTGATGCAAAAATGGATGTAGAAATGCAATATAAAACAGATAAAAGCTTTGATTTCACGCGCGTAAATAAAGCGCATATTGAGAATTTAAACATGCATCGCAATGGAATAACTGCTACAAATGCAGATGTTAACGGTGATTGGTTTGATGCGCTTGTGGATTTCAGCATGTTGCTTGGCGGGCCTATTGAACTGGACGGTAGATTGGTTGTTTTGACACCAGCACAGAGGATAAAAAAGTTCTTTTCAAGCAACAGAAAACTGACAAAAAACAACAGTGCGCATATTGTAAAAAAAGGCAACAATATGAAAGAGTTTATCAAACACATGGAGATAAATGGCAAGGATTTTTCTGCAAATGAAAAAGGTGAACAGAATTTTAGTTGGGACATGATTTCAGAGGTAATGTCTGATGAGAAGTAGGGTTGCGCGGCGCGGAGCGCGTTTGTCGGACGAGCGCAGCGAGGAGATGACAAACCGCGAGGGCGTGGCCTCGGGCGGCGCAACCCTACAAAAACATTGACAATAAATAATTCCTACAAATCAATCATTATCATATGTCAAAATTCGTTTTTTCTGGTATTCAGCCAAGCGGCGTTCTGCACTTAGGTAATTACATTGGAGCAATTTTGAACTGGAAAAAAATGGTTAACAATGCTGATAAAGACGACAAATTTCTCTTCATGATTGCTGATTTACACTCACTGACAAGCTGCAAAAACCCAGAATTGATGCGCCAAAACACGAATGAACTGCTTGCAACATACCTTGCATGTGGTATTGAACCAAGCGACAATTTGCATTTTTTCATTCAGTCAAACATTCCAGAACACTGCCAACTTTGCTGGCTACTAACTACAATTTGTCCGCTCGGTCAGCTGGAACGCATGACACAATTCAAGGACAAAAAAGGCAAGCTCGGCGCCGATGAAATCAATGCAGGGCTGCTCTATTATCCGCTACTAATGGCTGCAGACATTTTGCTTTACCGTGCCACTCACGTCCCTGTTGGAGAGGACCAAACTCAGCACATGGAGTTCTGTCGTGATATGGTTGACAAGTTTGAGAACAAGTTTGGTGAGCGTGCCAAAGGCATTTTTATCAAGCCAGAGGCCATAATTGACAAGACGAGCAAGCGCATAATGTCCTTGGGCGATGGTACTAAAAAGATGAGCAAAAGCGTTGGCGAGGACAAAGATAGGATTATGCTGACTGACACAGATGACCAAATTGCCAAGAAAATCAAGACTGCTAAAACAGATAGTATAACTGGCATATACTTTGACAAAGATGCTCGTCCAGAGGTTTCAAACCTTATAAACATCATGAGTGCATTAAGCGGCAGGCCAGTTGAAAAAATTAGCGAGCAATATAAGAACTCTGGCACAAAGGTTTTCAAAGATGATTTGACAGAGATTATTATCAACGAAATTGCGCCGATAAGGAAAAAATTTTTGGAGGTAAAAAATGACACAAAATTGTTGGCGAAGATTGTTGAGGATGGGAATGAATACGCTACAACAGCAGCAAAAAACACTCTCAGCAAATTGGATGTTTTTTAGTGAAAACTACACTAACTTTTTTCTTCTTTCTTTTTCATCTCCATTGCATTTTTGATTGCATCACGTATTGCATCAAGTTCAAGTTTTTTGATTTTGCGCTTTGATTTTTTGATTTCAGCAAGCTCTTCCTCTTCACTTGCATTTTCTGTCTTGTTATGTTTTAACTGATCTGTAATTCGCTGTTCGCGCTTCAAAATTTCATCAAGAAATTTCTTTATCTCGCTATCCAGTGTATCAAACAAACCGTCAATTTTTTTGGTAAGTCCTTCAACTTCGTGCTCTGACATCAACTTATTTTAGCATGTTTATCAGAAAAATCTACTTTTTTTTTGTTGATTGTTGAAAAATATATGTTGTTGCGCGGCGCGGAGCGCGTTTGGCCGACGAGCGTAGCGAGGTGGAGCGTAGCGGTGCCAAACGGCGAGGGCGTAGCCTCGGGCGGCGCAACACGGGTTTTGAAAAAAAGTTGCAATATAAGCCAAAAATTGAAAAATTTGCGGGTCTTTACGCCAAAGCCCCCTGCGCACGTAGAGCAAGTTTCATCACTGGACGTGCGGGGTCTTTGGCATGCGCGGCCGCTACCGACCGCCTTCGCCCTTGACAAGTCAAGGCCTGCGGCCGCGCAAAAAACAATCATATTATTTGTTATATTGATTTATTTACAACCAACCTCTTCCCATCAAAAGCTACCTTCATTTTAGTCAGCGTGCCCGCTTCAAATGCATCATCAATAACAATCTGTGCAAAGTTCTCGGCTCTTGCAATGCCATTATGTTCTATAATTACGCGCCACGCGCGGCCATCCATACTCTTGTAAAGTCGCTGCAAGTTCCTCTCACCAGCGTCAATAAGTTTATGCAAACGCTCTTTTTTTACATGCTTTGGCACATTGTCATCCATCAAATAGGCCAGTGTTTTCTCGCGCCGAGAGTAAGGAAATGCGTGGACATATGAAATAGGTGCATTTTCAACCATTTTGAGTGAGTTTGCAAATTCTTCCAAAGTTTCACCAGGAAAACCAGTGATTATATCCGCTCCAAAGGCCGCGTCAGGACGGAATTTCACAACCTCGTTGCAAAAGTCATAT
This sequence comes from Rickettsiales bacterium, assembly GCA_017444125.1. Taxonomy (GTDB): domain Bacteria; phylum Pseudomonadota; class Alphaproteobacteria; order Rickettsiales; family Deianiraeaceae; genus UBA4311. The sequence continues at coordinate 6,373 of JAFSXL010000014.1, forward strand.
ACATCTTTGGCTCTGTGGCGGCGGCGCATGCGTCTCAAAACATTGTCATCTCCCGACTGCAAACTGATATGAAAATACGGCATAAATCGCGGCTCGCTTGCAACCAAATCCATGATGTCGGTGTCTATTTCAGCCACGTCAACAGAGGATAAACGTAGGCGTTCAATGTTAGTGTTTTTCAAAATGGACTTACACAATTTGCCAAGCGTGTCAACCGCGTTCTGCCCTCTAATATCCTTGCCAAAGTCGGTAATGTCAATGCCAGTCAAGACAACTTCATGATAACCGTTTTCATTAAATTTTTTGACCTGATTTACGATATATTCTGGCGCATAGCTGCAAAATTTGCCACGCGTGAATGGCACGATGCAGAAGGCACAAAAGTGGTTGCAACCAGTATGAATAGGCACAAAAGCCCGACTTCTATCACTAAAATTTTCAATGAGTGCAAAATCATCTTTGCATTTTAAATCAGCATTTTCAGGAATGCAGTTAGCATAAATAGCTGCTTGAACGGCGTTCTTGTCAACTGATTTTCCATCTGCTAAATCTTGGAAATATTTATCAATCTTCAAATAAACATCATCTTTTAGTTTATTTTCATTGCCAATCACAAAATCAACCTCCGGCATGGATGCAAAAAGCCCTCCATGCAACTGCCCTGCACAACCAGTAATTATTAAGTGAAAGTCATGATTTTGCTTCTTCAATTTTCGCAATTCTTGGCGACATTGACGCTCTCCCTCAGCTGTTATTGTGCAAGTATTGACGATAATGTATTTTTTCATGTGAAGTTTCTCCAAAATGCCCCGAATATACTGGCTTTCAAAGGCGTTCATGCGACATCCGAATGTGGAGATTATGTTGTCATCCATGGTAGAAAAATTCACGCGTTATTGTAAGTGTCAAGGTTGAAATTGGATGTTTTATTATAGCATTTTACAACTTTTAATTGATATTATTAAATTTCATTTGACATTTGAAAAAAAGCGATTATTTAAAGCTGTTTTAGTTATTTTTTTATGACATATGAATGTGAAAAAGGTTGTTGTGACAAGGGTTGCTGCGGAGGAAAGTCTTGTTGTGATAAGAAATGCAAAATCTGCAAATTTGTCGGTTATGTTTTGTGCACAACTTTAATTTCTTTCTTGGTTGTGAAATTTACAGCACCATGCGTTGTTCACGATGCTTTTGTTAAAAAAGTTGGAGAGCACCATTTGCGCATGATGATAAAAATGGCCCACAAACATCCAGAAATGATGCATCATTTTAACCATCAATTTGACCCAATGATGCCATTCCCACCAAAAGGACCAAAGGCTCCAGCGGAGAAGCCAGCAAAATAATCAAATTTAGTTTTGATTTACTTGTAAATTACACCCTGCACTTGGTTGTGGGGTTTTCTTTTTTAGTTGTGTCGCCATAGGTCATACACACGCAGTTTTAATCTCCGCGCTATATCAGCTCTTGTTCACTCTCTGACAAGTTAGAAAAAAAACACAACTCCGCTTCACTCAACAAATATAATGAAGAGTTTTAATTCAATAAATCACTATCGCACCACCATGCTTCAACCTAATACTCATCGCGTTGTTGATGTAATACCTCTGCTCGTTTGAGAGATTTTCAACCAACCTAATGTCAACGAACCAAATGATAGATGGACATGCAATTGTGCTGGCAAGATAAACCATTTTCTGCTGATTTTGAGTGAGATACTTTATTTTTGTGTTTTCAATTTCTTTTAGCCCAAAAGACATAATAGCTGCCTCGGATAAGTCATATCCAGCATGCATGAGTGAAAAAACTTTCAATTGTTGTTTTGGTGTTAGATTGTCGTCTATACACGGCGGATATGACAAAAACAGTGAATTGCTTTGAAAATCTTGCGCATAAATTTTGTTGCTTTTGTATGAAAAATTATCATACTTTACCTCAACATTTTCACTGATTGTCAAAGACGATAAAGCATCCAAAAACTCCCTTTTCTTTTTATCTTCTATCAAATATTTATATGTTTTTGCCTCCACTATTTCCAAGCGCTCCTTGCCAAAAGCTGTTATTTTGATATTCAAATAAGCATTTTCTGTTTCCACCAGTTTTGTTTCAGTGTTTTGCTGATTTTCCATACATGTTTATACCATTTTTTTCGCGCGCACAAATTTCCGTAAAGCACTTGATTGCCTCACTGAAACCAATAGGAATATTCTTCAATTTACCATCATAATTACAGCAATCGCCAATGGCAAAGAGGTTTGGTTCGGCTGTTTCGCATTTGCAGTCAACGTCAACAATTCCAAAGCTGGATTTGATATTTGTCATGTCTTTCAAAAAAGTTGCTGGCTCATTTTTTAGGCCATAAAATGCCAGTAAATAGTCGGCTTCAACCTCTCCGTCAGATGTGATAACTTTGTGGAGAAGCCCGTTTTCCTCGTCTCCTGCAATGGAAATAATATTGCACGGTGCTTTGACTGCTATTTTACCGTCTGAAATAAGTTCTTTGAAGCGTTCAAACTGTGGATTTTCTGGCTTGGAAATCTCCCTGCGGTGGATGATTGTGATGCTTTTTGCAATATCAACCAGCTCGCACGCCCAGTCAATAGTGCTGTCCCCACCGCCTGCAATAACAACATTTTTGTCTTGTAAAATACGACAATCTTTCAGCGTGTAAAACAGTGTTTTGTTTTCAAACTTGGTGGCATTCGGTAGTGGCAACTTGTTAGGCACAATATGGCCTTTTCCAATGGCAATAATGATATATCGTGCAATTATTTTAAGATTAGATGCAGCAACCTCAAATACACCGTTTGTTTTTACCAATTTGTCAACATTACAATTTAATAAAACATCACAATTATGAATGTGCTCTTGTAATCTGTCACAGAGCTCTTGCGAGGTGAGTGTATCAACCAGTGGAATATTAAAAATGTGTTTGTCAGGATACAACGCCGCACACTGTCCGCCAACCTGATGTGAGCCCTCTATTATAGCCGTCTGCAAACCGGCGGTCACGCACTTTGAGGCCATGAACATTCCAATTACTCCTCCACCAATAATCGCTATGTCGTATTGTTTTGCTTCGTACATATTATGTTTTCATTCCAAGTGCTTTTAGCCCCTTGCCAACACCATCAACTACATATTGCATGATGTTTCCGAAGACAGAAAAGATATGAAATTTGTTATTCAAAAGCACAAGTATAAACCATAGACCAACAAATAGAGCAACAATGATTAGTATCTTTACGATTTTCGGAATTGCTTTGATGATTGTTCCTATACACATAAATTAATCATTAGTATCAACTTTTTAATATGCAAGACGATGTTGCGCTGCCGAGGCCACGTCCTCGCGGTTTGCATCTTGCTCCTCGCTCCGCTCCTCGCGCAAACGCGCTCCGCGCTGGCGCAATAATTCTCTTCCAATCCAGACAACTTGACAATTACAAAAGCAAGCTATAACTAAATACGGTTTTGTATGGCAAAAGTTTCAAAGGAGGAAGTTTTACAGTTTCACTCACAAGGCAAGCACGGAAAGATTGAGATCGCACTAACGAAGACAATCCAGAATGCTCGCGACTTGTCAACTGCGTATTCTCCTGGTGTTGCGTATCCATGTTTGGAAATACAACAGGACAACTTTTTGGCCTATGAATACACTTCCAAAGCCAACACAGTGGCAATTATCTCAAACGGAACCGCTGTTTTAGGGCTTGGAGATATTGGCGCAATGGCAGGAAAGCCAGTAATGGAGGGCAAGGCAGCGCTCATGAAAGCTTTTTCAGGTGTTGACGGAATTGATGTTGAGGTTGAAACTAAGGATATTGACGAGTTCGTGACTGTGGTAAAAAACATCGGCAGAACATGGGGAGGCATTAATTTAGAGGACATCAAGGCGCCAGAGTGCTTTGAGATTGAGAAAAAATTGCAGGATTTGCTTGATATACCAGTTTTCCACGATGACCAGCATGGCACAGCTGTCGTTATGACCGCTGGATTACTGAATGCGTGCGAGATTGCAGGCAAAAAGCTTGATGATGCAAACGTTAAAATTGTCATAAATGGCGCAGGCGCGGCGGCTTTGGCGTGTGCTAAAATGCTGTTATTGTTTGGTGTTAGAAAAGAGCAAATCACAATCTGCGACACAAAAGGAGTAATATACAAAGGCCGCACGGAGCGTATGAATAAATACAAGGAAGAGTTTGCGAACGATACGAGCGCGCGCACTTTGGCAGAGGCCGTGAACGGCGCCGACATCTTCTTGGGAATGTCAACCGCGAACGTTTTGTCAAAGGAAATGGTGCAAACGATGGCCGCAAATCCAATCATTTTTGCAATGGCCAATCCAAACCCAGAGATTACGCCTGAGGACGCTAAGGCCGCGCGCGAGGATGTCATCATCGGCACAGGTCGCAGTGACTACCCAAACCAAGTCAACAACGTGCTGTGCTTCCCATATTTGTTCCGCGCTGCGCTTGATTGCAGAGCTTCAAAAATCACGGACAACATGCTGATTGCAGCTGTTAAGGCGCTCGCAAGCATTGTAAAAGACAAAAATGTCTCGCAGAAAATCAGGGAGACCTACAACACGACCACATTTGAGTTTGGCCGCGAATATATCTTGCCGGTGCCATTTGATGAGCGTAACATGCATTTTGTATGTCCTGCAATTGTGGAGGCGGCTATAAAAGAGGGCGTTGCGCGCAAGAAGTGGGACATGAGCGAATACAAGGAATACTTGAAAACGGTTAAGAAATAGTTTTGAGTTTGTCCTCTATTTTCTGGATGAACTCGCTATTTGCAAGGATAATCTGCAACCATTTTGTGTATATTTGTGGCGACTTTTTCACATTTTCTATAAGCGCGCGGAAGTCCTCAAAAATGACATTTTCAACCTCGTCCAAGTTCGGCTTGATGTTAACATCCACCGCGACTTTGCCAACAAAAATGTAGTCAATCTCGTTTTCGGTCAGTCCATTGCCGACATCTGCCATATATTCAAAAACATCCACCAAGTGCAAGTCACGCTTGTACTCCATGCCAAGCTCCTCGTAGAGCCGCCGCGCCGCGGTTTTCTCCTTGTTATTTAGATCATCAAAGCCAGCAAAATGACTGCAACACGTGTTTGTCCAGAGGCCGCCCGAGTGGTATTTTTTCATACTCCTTTTCTGCAAAAGCAGATTGTTCTTCGCGAACAAAAAAACCGAAAAAGCATAGTGTTGAAGCCCCTGTTTATGCGCCTCCAACTTGTCAAAAAGTGTGCCATCGGCCAGCAAAATCTCACTCATTTTCCAATGCAAAATTTACTAAAAATGTTATCCAAAATGTCGTCCGTATAGACCTGTCCAGTAATCTGTCCGACCGCATCGGTGGCCGCGCGCAATTCCTCGCTGATGAGCTCTATTGGCAATGCCGCAAAGTCAATTCGTTGCAACGCCTGCAAACACTGACGCAACAGTGCCTCATGCCGCTCATTTGTTAGCATCGGGGCGTTTGCGAGCTCAACCTTTTGAAGCACCAGCTCCTTGATTTTAGCCATCAGCACATCCAAATTTTCCTCCTTCAAAATAGAAATATTGACATCAAAATCCGTATTTTTTTGTTCTCGCAAATCAATCTTATTCAAAACAAATAGCGCTGATGGATACTGCTTTTTTAGTGCCTCAAACTCTGTCTGCTGGAAATTTTCCGCATCAAAAATTACAATCTGCACATCCGAGCATTCAGCGATGTTTTTAGCGCGCTTTACGCCTTCCTGCTCCACTAAATCAGCGGTCTCGCGCATGCCTGCTGTATCAAAAAAACTCACTTTGTAGCCCTCAACATCAACGTCAACCGACAATACATCTCTGGTCGTGCCCGCAATTGGCGAGACGATGGCTATTTCCCGCCGCGCAAGCCAGTTAATCAGTGATGACTTGCCAACATTCGGCGAGCCGATTATCGCCACTTTGACACCATTATTGATTTTGTCAATGGCGGTTTTGTCAGCTAAACAAGCGGTTATCTTCGCCTTCAACTCCTCGGCCATGTGCGCAACATCATCAATCACATTTTGCGGAACTTCCTCCTCGGAAAAGTCAATATTTGTCTCCACAAGCGCCTGCGCGTGAATGAGCCGCTCGCGGATTTTGGCATATTCCTCGCTCAACTTGCCCGAAAATAGTGCATTTGCGAGCCGTTGCTGCTGTTTTGTCTCCGCGCGGATAATCGCATTTATGCCCTCACTTTTCAGAATATCCATCTTGCCGTTCAGGAATGCTCGCCGCGAGAACTCACCATTTTTTGCAAACCTAAAATTTGGCAGTTCAGCAGCTATTTTTAGCACTTTGTCAAGTATCAACCTACTTGCATGGAGGTCCAACTCAACCACATTTTCACCAGTAAAACTGTTTGGCTCATGAAAAATTTTGACAACTGCCTCGTCTATGACCTCATTTTTGTATGTCAACTTTGCGGCCACGAGCTCTCTGTTTATGCCTTCTGTGCGGTATTTTACACCAAACAAGTCAAGAATATCAAATGCGCTCTTGCCAGAAAATCTTACCACAACAATGCTGCCTCCGAGCGGGCAAATCGGCGCGAAGATTGTGTCCTCCATATCACTCAACAATCATGCCTTCGGTTTGAATTTGCCACAGTGTTTTGTAGACACCACCCTTTTCAAGCAGCTCGTCATGCTTGCCACTCTCCACAATTTTACCGTTTTTCAGCACGATAATCCTATTCATCTGGCGCAGAGTGTTGAGCTTGTGTGCAATCGCAATCACAGTTTTGCCCTCCATCAGGTTTTCCAAGCTGTCGTTGATGATTTTCTCATTCTCCGCATCCAGTGCAGAAGTGGCCTCATCCAATATCAATATCGGTGAGTTCTTTAAAATAGCCCTTGCGATGAGAATACGTTGCCGCTGACCGCCACTTAACAGACCTCCGCGCTCGCCAACTTTTGTGTAATATCCGTTCTCCAATTCGGTTATAAAGTCATGCGCGTTAGCTTTTTTACTGGCTTCAATTATCTCATCCATCGTTGCATCGGGTTTGGAATAGCGAATATTTTCAATGACGGAGCGGTTAAACAGCGTGGTGTCCTGTGATACTATGGAGATACACTGCTTCAAGCTTTCATCGGACAGGTGCTCTATATTCTGGCCTGCAATCGTGATACTACCACTGTTCGGCGACAAATTGCGCAATAGCAGATTTATCAAACTGGTTTTCCCAGAACCAGAACGACCGGCAAGCCCCAGCTTTTCTCCCGGCTTGATTTCCAAGTTTAGCTTCTCAAACAGCGGGCAGTCGCGGGTATATTGAAACGACAAGTCCTCAATTTTTATACCAATTTTGTTGCTCTCAGTTTGCAATTCACTGCCACCGGAAATGATATTATCAGCAATTGTTCCTTGTGTCAGCATTGCTAAATTCTTTCTTGCGCGGCCAACATCACCAATAAAGTCAGCAATTTCGGACTGCAACTGCATGATTAACCCACAGCTTGCACTCATTGCAGAAATGCAGTATACAATGTCAGACAACTCAATTATTCCATTTTTATACATGCTGAAAAGCATCAAGATGTAGATTAGTCCGCAAGTCAAAAAGCAGTAGACGACATTGATTGTTTTTATTAATTCGGCATATGTTAGCGCGGATGAACGGCGCTTTAAGTTGTAGTTTTGTATTCTTTTTGTGCGTTCAATTTCATAATCCCTGCGCGAGAACATCAAAACACTGGAAATATTCATCAAAATATCAGTGATGTTTCCCATGAGCGATGATAGCGTCAGCATCATTTTGCCCTGCAACTTCATGGTTTTGTTATATGAAGCAAAGAAAATAGCCATTGAACCAGCCATGTAGACCATGATAACCACAAAAAATTGCCAGTGGATAAACAGGAACGATGACAACAAAAAGCAACATGCGACTGCTATTGGAATGATGCGTTGTGCCAGATTTTTAACCATGCACTCGGTGCAGAAAAGCAGTTGCTGGATGATGTTGACTTGCTCTCCCGTGGACGAATGCGACATGAACTCATACGAGTTGCTAATAATTCTGTTGAATGCCGATGTGATGACCCTGCCGCAAAATGCAGGAATAATGTTGTGTGCGTAGAACCAACCAGCAATGCGATGCAGCAAATCCGTGCCTATCCAAAAGACAAGATAAAGCGTAATTGGCAGCCAAACAGCGTCCATGATGTCTGCACGGGCGCCTGTGTAGTTTGATATTATTGATGTGTAGCTTTTGGCAAAGATTGGCCCAATTGTCCAGTCAATCGTGGTGCTTATGGAATATGCGGCCAAAACTGCAAATATTCTCCATTTGACATCCTTTATCATTTCCCACAAAAATCTGCTGACGGACATCTTTTTTGTGCTACGCGACAAGCTTGTTTTGTATCCAACTGGTAAGAAATTACGATTGCGGTAGTAATGTATCTTTCTTTTTGTTAAAGGCATTGAATAACAAAAGAATATCATTGATAAGTTATAATAGTCAAGTTTTAATATTGGATAAATTGTGTGTACCTACTTACTGTAAGTTTTTGTTTTTTTTTCCAACCTATTAAAAAATGCAACGATGAAAATGACAGAGGTGTAGAGCAAGCACTTGTAGAGCGACATCGTGATTGTATTGTCTGTGAATTTCCCTTTGGCAATGAGGTTCAATGCTGTCACCATTGAGAAAAATGCTGCAATTTTGAAGTAGTCAGAACTGATTGAAGTGGCCCTTTTTGCTACAAAAATAGTGATGATTTGAACTATGACTTTGATTGTTCCAAATGGCAGAAAGACATAGTCGATAATTAAATTTATCGTGCGATTAAAACTTGGATTTGCAATAACTTCTCTTGCAGACGAGCTGTTTGCGCAGACAAGCAATACGACTATCACACAAGCAACACAACCGAGCGTTTTTGATATTTTTTTCAGCTGTTTGGTGTAGATGCAAGTTGTGATAAGAGATATGGAATAACAGAAAATTTTGAAGAGCTTACTGAATATAAACTGGAAATCTACGTCCTTGCTGATGTCAAAAACACGCTTGCTAACAACTGACAAAAGCGTAATTAACGACATCTGGTCATATGCAATTGAGACCTCTTTTGGAGTATCGTGGCGGCGTCTGCGCTCCTCTGTAATTTGGCTGAATTCCTCAATTTTCTTCCTCAATGACTTGTTGTAGTAAAACAAAAATGATAGGAAAAGACACACTGTGAACAGACAAAACAGCGAAACAAGGAACAGACCCGAGGCCAATTCGTAGTATTTGTTGTTGAAGTTGTAATGCACGATGTTGGCGATGAGGAATAGGATAAAAATGTAGATGTTGTATTTGCAAATTTTGCCGCTCAGCAGCATTTTGTAGAACTTGCCGTAGTTCGTCCACACTTTGAAGGCCTTTAACAAACTGTACCAAACAAAGATGTAGAGCATCAAATTCAGGATGTTGATGACCGAGCTTTTCCAGTCGGTGATTGCGTTCTCGCAGATTGCGTAAAGCGTTCCGAAGAGTAAAAAAGTGATAACCCACTTGCAGAAATGTACTATTTTGTGCGTGCGTTCTTTTTCAATGAAGCCAGAGAACAGGTCGTAAAATATGACGCAGACAATGTATGAGAATAAGAACAGCGCGAAATATGTGATGCCGCGGTATGACAATTTTGATAACAGCACGGAGTAGAACCCTGAAAAATTGGAGTAAAACAGGCACCAGCAGGTTAGAAAACCAATTGCTAATGCAGAGATATATTTCTTTAAGTTGTTCACACTCTTTGTCATAATTTATAAATCATTGTAAAATTTAAAAATAAAGTGCAAGGATTAATTTTATTGCGCAGTGTGGAGGGGATACAACCCGCGAGGGCGTGGCCGTGGGTGGCGCAACACGGGAGATTATTCTTTTATTTTGCTATTTTTGGCACAGTTTTTTTTAATTCTTTTATAACATCATTGGCGAATTTTGTATCAATCTCATTTATATCCAATGCTTTATCATGCGTTGTGTCAATTCTGATCCAATCCTTTGGATAGTAAGTTTTATTTGCTTCCTTGATCCTTTCTTTACTGAATGTGGTATATTGTGATTGGCGAAGGAATTCACTCGGGCAAACCACAATCTTATCTGGATTACCATTCAACAACCCGGCCCACACAGCAAATGACGAATTTGAGGTAATATTGTGCTTTGCACTTGAAGATAATATCAAGTTAAGATACGGCTTTTCAAGAGGGTTTATGTCAACGTATGTTGTTGGTTTGTTTGTTTTGAAATATTTCTTTGCACCTTCCATATCATCTGAAAAAATATAATAATGCACGTCTTCCATCTTGTCAAAAACCTTCATTGCTCTTTTGTAGTAATCAAAGTTGCAGATATTCAATAGTGGATGACGAAGGTAATCTCCTAATCTAATATTTATCACGACAGAATTTTTATGTGATTGCATTTCTTTTATCATTGCAAGATTTTTCTCATCCAACTCATCTTTGTATTTATCAGACAATGTCGTGAACATTTTTCTTATCTCATTTTCGTAGCCGTTAAAATACTTTGCATCAAAGAAAGTAATATGATATTTGCGAAAATGTGTTTTTTTCTCTTCTTTTAAAAGACATTCCAAATTACATTTATTTAAATCAATTATTTGTTGTTTCTTTATTTTTAAAAGTTTTCTCTCCAATTTATTTGGTTTAAACAAATCAACATTGATATTGTAATGATTTAGCCAAAAACGCACCCATGGTCTTTCATCGCTTTCATTTATATGATTAACATATAATACTTTTTTTCCAGTTCTCTTTTGAAAAATATAGCCAAATGCATACTGATAAAGCTGGTTTCCTAAACCTCCTGATATGAAAATAACTTTTACGTCATGATATTTATAATAGACATAAGATATGTATCCAAATGATGAAGCAATTAATATAAATAAACAGACAATGAAGATTTTTATGCAAGAAAGATTTATCTTGCTACTCTCTCTCTCTCTCTCTCTCGAAGAGAACATCTTAAGTGATGAAATTTTCATAAAAATATGTTGGAACGTAGAGAGTACAAATAAGAAAATAGAAATGTCAAGATGGGAAGCTAATTTATAAGTGGATTTAGCGCGCCTTTTTTGTAAGGAGTTTTTATGACAATATCAGCACTTGGCATGATTTTTAGCAATGTTCCTTGCGGAATTGAGAATACTGGGTCAAGGTCATCCGTGATACCGTCTGTCATTTTGTCAGCAATGTCTTGCGCCGTGTCAATCATGCTTTGCGCTGCTGCTGTGGAAGGGGAAATTGCTGTTGATGAGATAACGCCGTTTGTAGTAATGTGAGAACCCTTAATACCTGCTATTTTCTCAACTGCAACTGCCGTTCCGAGCGTTATAAATGAATAGAGCAGGGCGTTTCTAAATAGCTCACCGTATCTTGTGTCTATATCTCCTTCAAGTCCCTTTTTACCGCTTTGGTCATAGGTATCAGCCGTCATTGAAACAACCAATCCATCTGGCCTAATAATCTTGTTCCATGTAAGTAATATTCTTGTTTGCACCGTACTTGTGGCTGTCGTATATGACCCGTAAAGTCGCGAGCCACGAGGTATTAATACATAATCGCCCATTTCACCGAGAACATCAACTGAAACAACTGCCCTAACTGCACCAGGACTTTCAGAATTTATTGCTGTTTCAAGTACACCCTCAATTACTTTTCCAGTAGCAATTGTATATTCTAAATCTTGCAATCTTGTTTCGTTATTTTTCTCATCTTCTTTTTTTGTTTGTTTAACTGTTACGCTTGAAGGATCAAGAATGTAGAAACTGTCTTGTGTTGCGCTTTGTGCTGCTTGATCGACTGATCCACTACCACTCATCAAGAACATTTTTTCAAGAGCACTTTTTTCTTTGACTTTTCTTGCTTTGTTATTGGCAGCATTTGTTTTAACATCTCGTCCAGTTCTTGTATCTTGGCCTTTTTCACTATTTTCAGAAAGAGGAGAACCTGGCAAACCTGGCATATTTCCTTTTTTCTTTTCTTCTTTTTTTTTCTCTTCAACGACAATTTTTTCTACCTTCGGAACTTCTGGAACAGCTGGCAAATTCAGTGATGGAACTGGGACATTACTAATGTTTTCTGCGTTGACAATACTCTGGTCATCTATTGATGCCAACTTTCTTACATTTACTTTTTCTTGCGCTGGCGTACTTTTAATAGCTTCTGGTCTTCCTTTCTTAAAATCTTCTTCCTTTCTTTTAGCTTCATTTGCAGCTGAA
>JAFSXL010000015.1 GCA_017444125.1 Rickettsiales bacterium
ATTTAAAAATTTGCGGGTCTTTACGCCAAAGCCCCTGCGCACGAAAAGCACTTTGCACCATTGGACGTGCGGGGCCTTTGGCATGCGCGGCCGCTGCCGACCGCCTCCGCCCTTGACAAGTCAAGGCCTGCGGCCGCGCAAAACCTCTCAAACTTCCCTCTTGCATTTTAAAAAAAACCATGATATTCCCCGCGTGAGTTCAGTTTTATTTATTAATTAGTGGTACGTTATTACAACAGGCCAGATCGCAGAAACGATCAAAGGCAAGATGGACGTCAGAAAACAAATTGGTTTTCTATTCGTGAAGTTCGTTTAATTGATGAAAATGGAGACATGGTTGGCATTGTACCTACACAAGAGGCCTTGCATCGCGCAAAAGAAGCCGGCTTGGAGCTGATAAATGTCTCACCAAATGCTGTGCCACCAGTTTGCAAGATTTGTGATTACGGAAAGTTTAAATACGAACAGCAGAAAAAACAGAAAGGCAATAATAAAGGGACAAAAAAGACAAAAGAGGTTCAATTTTCAATTCACATTGAGAAGAACGATTTGGATGTCAAAATTAACCGTGCAATCGGATTTTTGGAGGAAAAAAATACAGTCCTGATTGTCATGCAGCTAAAAGGTCGTGATATGCAAAGAACTGACTTCGCGATGGAACTGATGAACAAAATTTGCGAGACATTAAAACCACACTGCAAATCCATTGACGAGCCAAAAATGACTGGCCGCAAGATTGTTGCAATGTGTAGATAGGATCACTAATTTCCGCCACCAGTGCAAGACGGACAGTTGCATTTATTTTGTGTTCCCAAATTTATTTGTGATTGATTATTGTTTGTTTGTACTGGTTGTTCTTCTGTCTCTGAGAACGAAAAATCTGCACCATTGTCATTATTATGTCCTCGATCATCATGCATCATTGGACTACCATTTTGAGATGGTCCAGGAGCAGCATTCATTGATGGATTAAAATTCATTGATGGATTAAAACTTGGCATTGGTGGAGGTACCATATTTGCAGGTACATTTTGAAAGCCGTTGTTTTGTCCACTGTTAAACATTTCTGGTGATGACTGATTTGTATTAGAAAAACCACCTGCACCAACAAGACCACCGCCTGATTTTTGCATTGGAAGACCACCGTCTGATTTTTGCATTGGATTATCAAATGGTGGTTTGGTTGCTTGCATTGGCATGTTTGGTCCCATTTGTTTTGGCATACCTGGCATATTACCTAAATTACCAAATGGTTTGTTTTTAGAAGGCCCCGGTGTTTGATTAATACCATTACCCCCGCCAAGACCGATCATTCCAAAGAGTTGCTTGAGCGCAGGGTCGTCTTCTACATCGTCATATTGTTTTTTTTCTGGGCCGTTTTTTTTGTCATCTGGATTAGAAATTTTGTCATCTGGATTGGAAATTTTACCAGGCCCTACATCACCAAATGGTGGTGCTTTTGCATCTAAATCCAGCTCTTCATCGTCTTCTGCGTTTTCTTTGGTCACTTGTTTATCATTGTTTTCCTTTATGTCATCTTCTTTCTTTGCTTTTTCTTCGTTTTCCTCCTTTGGTTTCTCGTTTTTGTCTGGCTCTTCTTTTTTCTGTTTTTCCTCCTCATTTTTTCCTTCCTTTTTTTCAGGTTCTTCTGTTTTTTCCTTTGGTTTCTCATTCAGTATTCCAGCCAACAAACCAAGTTTTTCATACATATCAGGCTGTTCTTCTGTTTCTTCTGAAGAAATATATCCTAATTCTTCTTCTGTCGGTATCATACCTGCGGTTGGAGCAGCGACTGTTTCATAACGACGCACTACAGATGCCCGTACTGGTTGTTGTTGTGTTGGAGTTTTTGCGACATTGTTCTGTTTCTTTATATCATTATTAACTGGCCCACCAATTTGTATTGTGTTTGTTTTGAGGCCACCTTTCTTCTTTTTCTTATCACCCACCAACCAAGCAACGAATAACGCCACAAGACCAATTACTAATATACATCCAATTATAATAAGAGCAATTTGGCCGCCAGACAAACTATTTTTGTCGGCCTGTGTTGTTGTTTGTGTATCTGCCATATCCTTATTATATCAGTTTTAGAAAAGCAATCAAGAAATTTTTTATTTTTCTATCTTCCCACTTTTACTTCCACCCAATATTCTCCTCAACGAAATGACTGTAAAGATTATCTACAACTACGATGGAAATGATGCTGTGGTGGAAAAGCCAAAGCTAAACATGGAGATTGCTTTACAAAAGGCATTTACCATATGCAACAAGGTTATAGATGCCTGTGATTATGTCATGGGTCATTTGGATATAAAGGATTTATACGAAAACTATAGCGATATAGAAATGTTTCAAGAGGAAATGACAAACAGAGACCGACTTATGCATGTGTTTTCATTGATATGCGGACGAAAAGTCAGTGTCCTGCAAGCAATAGCTTATGCAACAATTATATTAAATCGCATAAAAGCAACAGCGGAGAGCGCAGGTATGGAGATTGTTCCAGATAAAGAAGAAAAATACAAAGTAGAATATATGTCAGACAAAGAGGCACTTATTATTGGTGAGATGATAAGAAATCTTGGATTGGATTATGTGCATGACTTTGCGGCTTATACACGAGATGACGCTGGTTTGTTTGATAATGAAGCACGATGTAGGGATTATTATCGGGATAAAATAGATGATATAAAACTCAAAAATTTGTCTGTTCCAGAATTAGCTTCTACATTTGGAACATTTACACCTAACAGTGCAGTTGATATGGATGCGCTCGCGAAGAAATTTGAAAACAAAATTGGTAATCCAAAAGACAGTGAAGCCGGTCAAAAGCATCCTGAAATTATCATAGAACACAGACCAAAAGTTGAAAACAAAGAAGAAAAAACTGCATTTAGTGAATACAAGAAAGCATATGAACAATTCAAAAAGAACTCTGAACAAGATGAATTGCCACAAAACATTGGCCCTGTGGCGCTGACAGAAGAAGAGACGAAGGAGTTTAACAACCTGATTTATCAATTAGAGCAAGAAAAGCAGGAAGATGTTAAAAAATTTAAAAACAATTTAATGAGATGGAATAGAAAAAAAGAGTTTGGAAGATATAGATTTGATAGTTCGTAATAGATAATTTTTGAGAAAGTTTGACAATGTTGAAATGTTTTGAAAAAATTTGCGGGTCTTTACGCCAAAGCCCCTGCGCACGAAAAGCACTTTGCACCATTGGACGTGCGGGGCCTTTGGCATGCGCGGCCGCTGCCGACCGCCTCCGTCCTTGACAAGTCTAGGCCTGCGGCCGCGCAATACAAAAATTTCAACACAATATTGACAAATAAATTAATCCAGTAGTTTGAAGTCATGCTTTTCTTCAAGAAAAAAGAACAAAAAGAGTTCAACATACCACATTTTTGGCTGGGAAACACGATATACGGCATGCTAAATGTCTCGCTGATTAGTGTCATGCTTGTGCCATTTATCAAGTCGTTGGAGTTTTCACCTGTGAAAATCTCGGCGCTTATCTCGTTGAAGGAGGTATTTCGTTTCATTTTCACATTCATTGGAGGGATAATTTTTGACAGATTTGGCCCACGAACAACATTCGTATTCGGCCGAGTTGTTGACATTATTTCACTGGTTTTGCTGTTAAATCCAACTTTCACAAATGTGGTAATTGCTATGGCCTTGATTGGAATTTCATATGGAATAACTTATGGAAAATATTCATCATATATCTACAACACATTGAGCATTCATGATAAGTTGCACATCTACGGCAGAACAACCGCAGAATATTACTTCTCCTGGGATATTGCGCTGACAATTGCGTCAAGTATTTCTGCAATCCTGTTGAAAAACCATGGATATAATGTCTTGGTTGTGGTGAGTATTATGCTAAAAATTGCAGCTCTGGCGGCAGTTGTGAAGTTCGTTCCAAGCAACAAAACAGGGCTATTCAAAGAGTTCAAATCGGCGAGCACAAAAGAGATTGTTTTGTCAGTGGCAGAGTGCGTTAAGAAAAGCAAGATGTTCACGTGGCTGCTATCTTTTTATGGCGTGCTGAACTTCATAACATGGCCTTTGGCAGCAATAATAGGGCACATGCTGTTACTTGATATGGGATGGACAGATGTACAAGTTGCAACATATACAACAATTCTGACGATCATTATGACAGCAAGTACGTTAATACCAATTACAATACTTCCAAACGGCATTTCATTGAAGAAGTGCTTTGTCATTAATGCAGCAGAACTGGCGGCAACCTTGTTTGCGGTTATAATTTACTCACCATATTTGTTTGTACTGTCATGCTTTGCAATGTGTGCGACTTTCTCTACGATTGAAGTGTCAGTGGAACGCAGGTTTGAGCACTATTCAAACAAGAAAATCAGAGGCAGCGCAATCTCTGTTTCAATGTCTTTGGCGACCATTATAAACGTCATTGCTACGATGTTTATTGGGTTTGTCGCGAAATATATTTCCTACCACATTGGCGCAATTTTGTTGGTCTTTCCGCTTGTTGTGTTTGGCTTTGCGGTTGTGAAATACGGTAGCAGATTGCTTGCCAAGGGAGATTAGCTTTTTGTGTTGCGGGCCCGAGGCCACGCCCTCGCCGTTTGGCACCGCTACGCTCCCCCTCGCTGCGCTCGGCGGCCAAACGCGCTCCGCGCTCCGCAACACCCTTTTACAGATTTATTGTAAATTCATTAGTTTCGTTTAATGAATACAGCATACTGTTATTAGGTGCGTTTTGGATTATATTGCTTGGTTGGTTGTTAAATGGGTTATTTATTCCGCTCTGGAATTGATACTGCTGTGGCACATTATGGGACGCATTCTGAATTGGCTTTTTCAAAACAGATTTGTTTTTATTATAATTTACTTTAAAAAAGTTGTTTTCTATAAACTCAAAAAGATTACAATTAATTTTTTTACTTCCTTGCTTCGTCATGTGGCCGTTTTTCACAGGATTGACATATAAATCTGGATATATGCATATTCCGTCACCGTTTTTATTTGTAATTCTTATACTTTTGTTTCCTGTGTGTCTATAACTTATTTCAACTTTATCCTCTCCTTGTCCGACATTATAAATTGTGTATTCGTCTGTTGTTTTAATTGGCCTGTTTTGATATATGTTTATCATTTCATTATTTTTACCATTACACCAACCATCTTGATAGAATGTCACTTTATTATCATCAGGAAATTGAACTCTAATACTTGGTTGTTTTCCTGGAGCTGTTCTGCAACTGATTTTACAGGTTTTTGGCATGTTATGGATATTGATATTTGCATTTTGTGCTTGTGCTGCTTGTTGCAATTCAGCGACACTCACGCCCTCTAAAAGGTGTTCATATTTGCTATCGCCAATTACACTTTGATTTAACCAGTAGTATCCAGCGTTATTTTGCACATCTACTTTGTGAAAAAATGTAATATTTATTTTTTCTTCTGCCTTGTCTTCTGGCCATTCTATGTAAATTCGTTCTTCATTTCCCACTTTTTCAACGTCAATCTTACCAATAGGCATTATCTCCTTGTCTGCAACCAATAGTCTTGCGTTTTTATATCCTTCAATGAATTGTATTATATTTCCTTTTGAACCATATGGCAAATTATATTTTTCCGCTGCTTTATTATCCAATGGATAATTCTCTGCTAATTTTTTTATTTTTTCATACAAAGGTGAACCTTTTTCTACATAAATTTTGATTTGTTTTTCTTCAATGTTTTTTTTGTTACTACTTTCCATAAAATAAACTTTAATACTATTAAATTTTATTAAAAATTTATAAAGTTGCAAGAAATAAGTTTTTAGTATAGGAAAAATATACTTTGCGCCGGCGCGGAGCGCGTTTGGCCGCCGAGCGGAGCCCGAGCGGAGCGAGGGCGGATGGAGCGAGGCGCAGCGTAGCGGTGCCAAACGGCGAGGGCGTGGCCTCGGGCAGCGCAACACGGGTTTTGAAAAAAATTTGCAGTATAAACCCCAAAAAAAATTTAAAAATTTGCGGGTCTTTACGCCAAAGCCCCTGCGCACGAAAAGCACTTTGCACCATTGGACGTGCGGGGCCTTTGGCATGCGCGGCCGCTGCCGACCGCCTCCGCCCTTGACAAGTCAAGGCCTGCGGCC
>JAFSXL010000016.1 GCA_017444125.1 Rickettsiales bacterium
GAGGCCCCGCCCTCGCGGTTTGGCTCCCCTCGCTACGCTCGGCGGCCAAACTCGCTCCGCCCGGCGCAACGAAAAATATTTAAAAAAAACTACTTATACATCCATAGCACCGTCCCAACCCCAGTAATACTAACCATGGTTTCAAACTGCCAATCAACAAGCAGGTTCTTGTTTTGTGCCTCTTCAATTTCTTCCACCCATTTTTCACCTTTGAGAAGCACAATTTCTTCAACAAAATCAGGAGTAATTGCCAGAATTTCGGTCACACTTTTGAATGCACGCGAAGTTATCATTGTTTTTTTTTCTCCTGCCAGTATTTGGAAATTTGTTTTGTTGATTACATCATTGAATATCTCTCCATCCAGTTGCAATTTTGCCAGCATATTTCGTAAAAATGTGGCCTTCACGGGAGATTTTTCCACCAAAATGAAGTATTTTTTGATACCCAATGTTTTCATTGCAATTGCCAGCGGAATTGACGGAAAACCTCCGCCGCTGCCAAGGTCAACGACGACTTCACTGGTGCTCTTTGTTAGGTAATTTGTCAACTGCAAGCTGTCTAAAATGTGCCTCTGCCAGAGTGTTGCAACTGTGTTCTCGCCAATGAGATTGTGCTTCTCATTTTCTTCCAGAAGGAAGGTTAAAAATGTCCTTGTTTGTTTCAAAAAATTCTCAGTCTGCTTGCCAAAAATGCTCTCAACATATGCCCTTTCTTCTGGTTTAATTTCAGGCAACATAACTATTCGTAGCCAAGAGTTTTGACCTCATTGTAGATTTTATCAACTTTGTTGTTAAGTCTCTGGATTTCCGACAAGATATCTCTCTGCGACATTGTGCTATTGCCTGCGCATCCACAATTACCGTAATCAGATGTTGTCGTTACCACGCTCACTGGTTGCTCTCTATACACTGTGGTTACTGGCTCTGTTCTGTAAATCGTGCTTCCTCCGCCATCACCATACTCAACTGTGCGAGTTTCTTCGTAGATTTCTCTACCGTGGCATGCTGATAATGCGACCGCCAAGGCGCAAAACGCGATTGTTGCAAAAACAGGTTTAACATTCAAACTTGTCATAAACCAACAAATAAATTATTCTTCCTTTTTTGAAATACGCTTCTTCTTTTTGTCCTCCTTATCACTATCACCTTCCAATCCCTCTTTAAAAGCCCTCATACCAGAACCAATATCCTTCATAATACGAGGAATGCGACCAGCTCCAAACAGGATCAGAACAACTGCAATGATGACAAAAATCTGCCAAGCGCTCAACATATAACAAAAAATTACGCAAGATGAGCGTATGCCTTGTTAGCAGCAGCCATCTTTTGTATTGTTATTTTTTCCTTGTATGCCTCACCTTTTTCTTCCATGGCATCCATGATTTCCTGTGCCAAGGCCTTGTCCATGTTTATTCCCTTCTTTTTCCCAGCTGCTTTTTTGAGCAATTTCATTCCCATGAAAATTCGCTTGTAAGCAGGCAATTCAACTGGAACTTGATAGTTTGAACCTCCGACACGACATGTTTTTGTTTGAATTGTTGGTCCAACAAGCATAATTACTGCTTCAAAACCCTCTGCGACTGTGCCGTATTTTTCAATCAATTTGTTCTTGGCTTGCTCCAAAGCACCGTAGACAATCTTCTCGGCGACCTCTTTTTTACCATCTTGCATAACAGCATTGATGAAGCGTGTAATTAACTCACTCTTGTAGCGTGAATCAGGTAAAACCTTTCTTGGATTTCTTTTTTTACATCTTGACATAAACTAAAAATTATTTCTTGGCCTCTTTTGGTCTTTTCATACCATAAATAGAACGAGCTTGCTTCCTGTTTGCAACACCTTGGCAATCCAAAGCCCCGCGGACAATGTGGTATCTAACACCAGGCAAGTCGCGAACACGTCCACCCTTTACTAATACAACACTGTGCTCCTGCAAATTGTGTCCCTCACCTGCAATATATGCAATGACTTCAGTACCGTTTGTTAATCTTACACGCGCAACCTTACGTAAAGCAGAGTTAGGTTTTTTTGGTGTTGTGGTGTAGACCTTCAAGCAAACTGCACGTAATTGCGGATTTCTTTTCAATGCTGGGCTCATTGATTTGTATTCCGTTTTCTTGCGCCCAAACTTCACTAATTGATTAATCGTTGGCATTCACTAAACTAATTTACGGTGTCCCTTTTGAAATGCAGATTTTTATTGTCAAGGGGTTATTATAAATATGGTTATTTATGTGTTCCAACTGGTCATCAGAAGTGGGTATTTTACATTTTTGTAGCAACCAAACAACCATCGCTGGTTTCTAATTTTTTTCCAAGAGGATAGATGGCTAAAAGCAATGACAAGCGGCACAATGTGGTAAAACCGTAATGATATAACTATGGCAACGCAACCAAGCAAAACACCACTTGACATTTATAATAAGTCGTGGAACATTATTGCGTTAAGTTGTGTTAGAAGGTACTTTCAACAAATTAAACGCTATTTTGTCAGGATTCCAAAATAGTGCTTTTACAAGAAGAGAAATCAACGAGCTGGTTTCTGAAATACACGAGACATTTTTGGGCGCAGATGTTCCATATGAATACGTTGAAGCATTGGCTGAAAATCTCAAAACAAAACTGCCAACCTTGCGCTCAAAGAAGATAGACAAAGCAGCCGTTGTAGGTGGTTTGATTAAATCATATTTAGATAATACATTTGATTATCGCACAAAGGGAATAACTTTAAAGGACAATGATATCACTGCAATAGCGGTGTGCGGAACAAATGGTGTTGGTAAAACATCGTTTATTGCAAAGCTTGCAAACTTGATACAGAGAGATTATGGCAAGAGTGTAATGTGTCTGTCGTTTGATAAAACAAGGCCAGCAGCACAGGAACAATTAAGAGTATTATGTGCTAATAATAAAATTGAATTCGTTCAGTTGGATGATAATAGTTTTAAAAAAAACCTTGAGCGTGCCGCAAATATAGTTCAATATCGCCTTGTAGATGTCTTGTTGGTTGACACTGCAGGAATTAGCCCAGACAACCGAGAAGGTGCGGTGCAGCTGAATAAAATCATGAAAACAATACGTTTTGATGAACGCCTGCTTGTTCTGGACGGCACTTTCGGCCAGTATGCAATAGACTTAATTAGAAAATTTACAGAATTAACCAAACCAACTGGATTTGTGATCACAAAAACAGAATCAGATCAAAAAGGTGGCGTATTTTTCTCGGTCAGAACTGCCAGCGATAAGCCAATTTATTACATCACATACGGTGAAAAGATTAACGACATCACACCATTTAATCAGTACACAATCGGAAATGCCCTATTCTCAGACGGCGGATTGCGGCGTCTTATTGAAAGTTTCCATGCAAGTAATCAGGAAGAGATTTTAGCCATAATCAATAAGTCAAAAAATCAAGCATTAGATTATAATGATTTAAAAACACAACTCACACAACTAATTAACTTCGGCAAGCTTGATAAGGTGCTGTCAGTATTGCCTCACACAAGATCATTCTTCAATGTCAAAATTGGTGCAGAAACGTATAACATGATAAAAAAATGGATAGCAATTATCAATGCAATGACGATTTATGAGCGCAAAACACCAGCATGTTTAGGAATAGAGCGCATGAACCGCATTGCTAATGGCTCTGGCACAACCATTGCAGATGTTATTACATTGAAGAAAAAACTTGAAGAGATTAACCTGTCGCTCGCAAGTTAGTTTAATATAATCCTGCATGCTATCAAGAATTCTACCTATTTGTCTGGCTTTGATTGTGTCAGCATGCCAAGGAATAAAACCGCAACTCGGCGAGCAAAGTTATACCAATCAGAAAAAGGTTTGCATAGTTATGAGAATTGAGGATAATGAAAGTCGCATTTTCTACAACACATTGACAGAAAACCTCGGTGAGCACAAACTGCCAAACTGCGATTACATATTATACATTACACTTTACACGACAAAAAATTCACTACAAACAGTATCAGGAATTCAACTACAAAACTCTATCGTGACAACAGCCAAATATTATTTGTTTAGATATGATAATGCAAAATTTAATGAAATTAATAATATCATAAACAATCCATCAATATTGGAAAATTCAATCTATACAGGTCGTAAAAATACATATATTGCACTATCAAGAACACGTGAGTATAAACGTAATGTCCAGTTGCGCAAGGACTACACAAAGTCATATAGATCGGATGTTCTCAGGTTGTCAGAGCATCTAAAAGTTGCAGCGCAAGGACAATCGGTTGAAAAAAACAACTTTGCCTCCAACCCACTATTAATAACCACAGAAACACAGGGAGAAGCAGACGCACGCGAGAATATTGTCAAAACAATTGCAAACCATATTTTTAACGATGTAAGTATTGATGTTTTAGAAGACATTGAAGAACCAAAAGACTTGGAAATTGACGAAAATTTTAGCAACCTTGAACAAATTGGTTTTGCAGGATATTAGTTTGTCATTGTAAATTGGCTTATTTTGTTGCACAATGCAAAGCACGACACGCTAATTGTGATAACAATATCTTTGGTATAGAAATAGAAATAACAATACCTTATTTAACATAGCGATATTTATCTGCCTTTCTATAACAAAAAAAAGATAGGCCAAGTGAGACCTTGACCTACCAGTAGTTTTAAAATCATCTCTATGAAGAAA
>JAFSXL010000017.1 GCA_017444125.1 Rickettsiales bacterium
CCCTCGCGGTTTGGCTGCGCCTCGTTCCTCGGCGGCCAAACGCGCTCTGTGCCGCGCACCTACCACTTAACTTTTTTTAGTTTATCACTCAAAATCTTCTGTGTAATTTTTGTATATTTCTGTGTCGTAGCAAGATTTTGATGCCCCAACAACTCCTGAATTTGCTTGATATTTGCACCATTTTCCAGAAGTGCGGTTGCAAACGAGTGTCTCATCACATGCGGCGAAAATGCCTGCAAGCCGTAATAATTTTTTATCTTTTCAAACTTGCGCTCAACATCCCGCGCAGAAAGCCGTTTGCCATTGTCATTCACAAACACAAAGTCATCTGGGTTGATTTTGAACTTCGTCATTGATTTCAGGGTGGAGAGATACATCTGATAGCACTCGCCCACGATGGGAAGCAGCGCCACCAGACGCTCTTTCTGCCCCTTGCCGACAACATCCAGCTCGTCCTGTTGGAGGTCTCTGTGTCGCAAAGATAGTGCCTCAGAGATACGCAAACCAGTTGCAAAAAGTAGCACCAGCATGAGCTTGTCGCGCTCAAATTCCTGCACGGTTTTATACTTCACCACCTTGTCAAGATCGCGGATGATTTCCATGATTTTCTCATATGACAGTGCCTTTGGCAAGCTCGCGCGGAACTTCAATCCATTCATATTGAGTACCGCGTCATTTCGCAGTTCGTGCACATCGTTTAGGAACATAAAGAACATCTTGATTGCAACAATTTGCCGCGAGATTGTGCGGTTTGTAGCCACCTGCTGCCGCGCCATCAGCCACCGCTTTATGTCCTCGTTATCAATCTGCGCCAGCGCCGTGAGATTGTCCGCGTCAGCCTCCAAGAAGGCACAAAAATGCCGCACATCATCCACATACGCCGCAACTGTTTTTTCACCAGCCGAGCGATTGATTTTCAGGAAGGTGGTGAATTCTGCTAATAAATTCATTGCTTTTCAAACACCATCACATCCTCTTTCTTATCTTCAAGGTCTTTGTTATATTGCAAAATGGCGCCGTGATACCAGCCATATACTTTGCCATCTGCGGGGATGTCTTTGGTGAGAAATGCACGGCGCTCGTTGTCGTTCTTGAAGTGCAGGCCAAGCTTTTCCAGCAATCTGCGGGTATATGCATCAATGATAAATGACGGCTTGTTGAAGGCATAAACAAGAATGTCGTCCGCTGTTTCTGGGCCAATTCCTTTGATGGCCAGCAGTTCATCGCGGATGGTTTTGGTGTCCAGTTTCATAACCTTTTTGGCGTTGTAATCATATTTCTTATACCACGCGGTGAGTGCCTTAATTGTCTTGGTTTTGACTTTGCTCTAACGGCAGGAATAAATCAGATTTGCGAAGTATTCCTCGTCAATGTTTTCAATCCACTGTGGGGTGAGATGTTTGCGGAAAAGCGCCTCTGCCTTGTTGACTTGCTTCCAAGTTGCATTTTGAACCATTACGCTCTCTACCATGACCCTATACGGATTGTGGTGCCACCAGCCCTTTTTGTATTTTGTCAGCAGATAATTGTATATTTCCAATGATGTTGTTGGTTTCATAATTGTGCTATTATAGGAAATTTGTGTTGCGCCGAGGGCGGAGCGCGTTTGGCCAACGAGGAACGAGGCGCAGCCAAATGGCGAGGGCGTGGCCGCGGGCGGCGCAACATAAACCAGTGATTTGTTTTAGCATGATATTCATAATCACTCTTCAACCACCTTCACCACCTCTTCCAATGCGGGAAAACTCACCTTCTTTGCCTGACAAAATTTCTGGATTGCAAACATGGTGTCATAGCCCTCAATGGTGGTGCTTTGCCGGAACTTCTTGGCTTGGCGAGGATCTGTGCCTAATAGCTCACCAAATGTGCGGTTGCGCGACTTGCCAGACAGACACGTCAGCATGATATCCCCGATGCCTGCCTGCGAAAACAGTGCAGTCGTATCAAATCCAATGGCCTCAAAAAACACTTTTGTGCCTTGTAGAAACTCCGTGAGTCCGCCGATGACTTCATTAACCGAGCCATTCCGCGAGAGATAACCACAACGAATTGCCATGACGTTTTTCAGTGCGCCTAAGAGCTCCGTCTCATGGATTTTGTCCGTTGGCGTGATGTGGAGGAAGCCATCAAACAGTGGCGTCAGCACCAGCGCCTGCGCAACATCTTTGCATGCGAGGTTGATGTGTGTTTGCTGTTTGCGACACATTTCATCTGCAAAGCTCCCGCCAGAAAGCACCATTACGTGCGCGCGCGGCAGTTTGTTTTGGGCATAATCACAAAGGAAAAATGGTTCTTCCGCAAGCATTCCTTTGCAACAGATGATGAGATTTATTCCGCTGGTGTCGCCAAGAATGCTTGCAACGCTATCAATGACATCTCTTGCAGCCGCAAAAACACAGCACAGAAATATGGTTTGGGCGTCCTTCACGGCCACATCCAAATCAAGTGTCAACTTGGTAAATGTGTCAAACACGCATGGCATTTTTGGGTGTTCTCCCTTAGCGATGATTTCATCGTAGCAGTCCTCGTCCTTAAAAAACATCGTGATTTCATTGCCGGGAACATCTCGCACAGTACTATACACTGCGCACGCAAACGCCCCAGAGCCAATAATTGCAATTTTGTGTGTCATGTGCGGAGTTGAGTAGGGAGATTTTATTTTGCAAATTAATATGAAGTTGCAATTGTTGCCAGTGTTTGTTTGACGTCATCAAGATTTCTTAGCTGAGTTAAACGATTTGTTTGTCTTTCTATTTTGTAGGCCTTTTGTTGTGTTTGCGCTATATAGTTGTTAATATCATCTGCGATACTTTGTTGCTCATCAGGATTCATTGGAGAAATTTTTCTTTCATCTAATATTAGAGCGGTTGTATTTATTGCGCCATTTTGATTTATGCCCTTCATGACATATTCATTATAAGGAAATTCTACTTCGCCGGTATTTTTTAAAATAGATGCTCTAAGTGCAGGTAATCCCTTTGTTGTATTAGGCTGGTTGTTATAGAGGTCTATTGTTTCATTATTTCCTCTGGTGTTGTCCTCTGCCTTCAAAGGAGATCTAGATCTTATGCGCGCAACTTTATCGCCAGGAAAACCGCTTTGGCTAAATTCTTTTAATGCGTTTGTTTTGTCGGAATAAGATCTTAGATCTTCAGCAATAAATTCAACATTTGTTTGTCCCGGTTTTTTCTTTCTTACAGTTATGTTCCCATTGAACCTTTGTTCTATACTATCAGTATTATTCATTCCAATATTAGAATCTGCCGTCAATCCATCTATTTGTGTTTTTTCTATTATATCTACTTTATTGTCATCTTTAACATCCAATGCGAAACCTATAATTCTATTATCTGTGTGTTTTGTAAATGGTTCTTTTTGTTCTCCACAAAAAGACGGCATAGGTACAGTTGCGGTTTGTTTGTTGACCGGTAACAATGTTACGGAATGAAAATTGCATGTTTTTCCATTTGTATGTACATTTTTCTTTCCATTGTTTGTTCCAAGAAAATTAAAAACCCCTGGATCATAAAAACTTACTGGAAGTCCGTCATAGATACTTGAGTTGTCGGCGTGCACAAAAATATCATTATCATTTGGATTGTTTGCTTGCATAAAAATAAATCTTAAAACTAGTACAATTGTAGCACAAAAATATACAATAGCAATTTTTTTGTTTGCTTTTTTATGATTGCGCTGGGCGGAGCGGGTTTATTGCGCTGGGCGGAGCGCATTTGGTCGCCGAGCAAAGCGAGGAGGAGCGTAGCGGTGCCAAATGGCGAGGGCGTGGCCTCGGGCGGCGTAACAAAAAAAATCGCCCACCAACAATTTCTTGCAAGTGAGCGACCTGTTTAATAAGCTATTTTTAGAAACTTTAATTCTAAAAAGTATATCATCATTTTATGTCATCCATTACTTTGATGATATTGCAACCGTATAACATATTTGTTGAATTATGATAAATTGCCTTGCTAACTTGTGATGGCAATTTGTCATAGCAAATGCGTTGCATTTCTGCATTATCAAGTTTATCTTTTGATCTTGCATAATCAGCTTTATATGCTAACAGCTTTCCACTTCCAGGACGACCATCATCTATTTTGGCATCCAATTCTGATGACATTTTTGCACTCAAAGCACCAGTTGATTTTTTGCAAAATGGACTACATCCATAAAAATTACAATTTCTCTCTGAGGCACAACTTTGATTACCAAACATGATCATTGTATTATGATTATGCACGGCATTTCTCCATAAGAGATCATCAGTTTCGTATGCACCATTTTCTTCAACAGCCCAGAACTTAAAGTTTCTTTTATATTCCTGTTGACCATTAAGAATATTACCAAAACCGTGAAATCCTACATTGACATGATTGTCAAAAGAAGCTGTTGCAAATAGATTAAATCGTTCTCCTACATTTTTTGCATAATACCATAATCCATACATCTGATTTTTTCTATTATTAACAGATGCGTTTGAATATACCAAGAAAAGAGGAACTTTCTGTTCTATCATTCCTACCAGTGACAAAAATCCCATACTGTTGTAATAGCTTCCCTCTATTGACGGGTTCAGAAATTTTCTACTACCGTTAATATTTCCGCTTGTTGTGCTTGAACTTCCTGTATTTCCTGCTCCACCGGAATTATTGTTTTTTAATTGATTACAAAAAGCTTCATGCGATAAATTTCCAAAACCACAAGGTCCGTTATCAGAAGCAGCACATCCTTTAAAAACTCCATATTTTAAACAAGTTTTGTAATCAAATGGTCCCGGCACCACCCTATACGTATCATAAAACTGATGAAAAGCTTTTTCATAGTAATCAAATTCAAATATGATACGTTGTATTTTTGCTCTATCAACAATTTGACGACCAACAAGAAGTGAACCAACTAATAAAGATAATATTAATAATACAATAGATAATTCTATTAAAGTAAAAGATTTTTTAAATATAAGAGATAAAGAACTTAAACTACTCTCTCTCTCTCTCTCTCGCTGCGCGAGTTAAATTGTGAAATTTTCATATAATAAACAAGTTTTAACCTGGAGAGTATAGATATTGGAAGATAAATGTCAAGAGTGGGTTATGGTTGTGTGCTCTGTTATGAAAATGACCTGACTTTTATAATTCTTGTTCTATAAAATAGTCATAAAAGTTATAAGTTATGACAAAAATTGAAAAAGCGAGAGAGTTATTGAAGCAAATGACAGAAGATGAA
>JAFSXL010000018.1 GCA_017444125.1 Rickettsiales bacterium
ATTAGCTATCAGGAAATGCGTGAGCTATCATCGCTTGGCAACAAAGTCGTGCACGTGGATGCCATCACGCCGTGCATCACCGCAAACATCCCAATCCTACTGAAAAACCGCTATAATCCGTCCTTTCCGGGCACACTCATTGCGTCAGATGGGAACAGTGATGCTATCAACGGGATTGTCAAGCTGGATGGCCTGTCAACACTGACTTTGCAGATAAACGAGATGGTTGACATTGACAAATTTGCCATCAAATTGCAGGAGACAATCGGCCAATTTAGGGACTACATCGTGTCATTTTCGCAGAATATCAACCAGCGCATTTTCGCCGCGGTTATCAAAAACAAGGCAGATGACTTCATCAAAAAAATCACTGAAATTTTCGGCCACCACATTGACATTGGCGACATCAACATAACTAAATCGGAGGATCGCTCAATGATTACTGTGCTTGGTTCAAACCTAATAAACTCTGTCGGTGTGTCTGGGCAAATCTTCGGAATTCTACAAAAAGAGCACATCAATGTCTACTCAATTCAGGACGAATTTTCTGCCACGCGTATATCCTTCCTGTGCCCTACCGAGAGTGCTAATTTAGTCATCAAACTGCTTCACAAAGAGCTCGTGGAGAAGTGATTATTTCTTGCTAATTCCAACCAGAAAAATCTCGCTGCTGTCTTTGCGTGAGGAGTTTGGTTTGAACCTGTGCGCAAACCTAAAACTGCGCCGCATGTCATCAAAAATAGCCCTGTCTGCACCCTTGATGGACTTGCAAACAAAGTGTCCGCCTTCGGCCAGATGCTCGCTACAAAATGCCATGGCCGTTTCCAAAATGCGCTCACTTCGCAAGCGGTCAATCTCGTCATTTCCAATCGCGTTTGGCGCAATATCACAAATCACGCAGTCAGCTTTGGCGGCCTTTTTTGTCTTGGCGCCAGTCAGTCCTTTCAGCTTGGCGACCAGCTGTTTTTGCACCTCCGCGCTCTCAAAATCACCCTGAATAAAGTGCAAATCCTCATGTTGAAACTTCACCGGCAGCAAATCAAGGCCAATCACCTGCTTGCCAGCAAACTGTTTATTGGTCAAAATCACCTGCGACCAGCTCCCGGGCGCGCATCCGAGGTCAATGATTGTCCTGATTTTTGGCTCAAAAATACGATATTTATTCTGAATTTCCAGCAACTTATATGCCGACCGCGCGAGGTAGCCCTCAATCTTTGCGGCATTTGCAAACGGGTCATTGACCTGCCTCCGAAGCCACTTCTGCGATGAATTTGTCTTCCCCTTCGCATCAATATTTGTCTTCCGATTGTTGAACTTCACAGTCCCATCAGTTGCCACAAGCTCCTGCTTTTTCTTGAAATTGGAATGTAGGGAAGTGTGTTTTTTCATGTACCGAGCAATTTAAACATGTTTGGCGCATTTTCTATCAATTTTTCAAATGCAATCGGAGTTACGTATGTCTTTAAAAAATTAAAAATACAAGCATTAAATCTGCCACTTGCATCCAACAGCATTTTATTATCATGGCAGTATGTTAATATATTCAAACTCAAATTTCCCCAACTTCCAATTAACCATTCTGGCCTTACTTTATCAAAGTTATTGATAAGCAAATTAATATGTTCAATCTCGCACAAAAAAACATTTTTTATGAAATCGTATTCAGGTTTTTCAGAAATTTCCTTTTCAAATTCACGTTGATAATCTTCTATTTCTTTTTTTATTTTATCAATCTCGTCCAATTCTCCATCTGATTTTGTTGCTTCATGTTCTGCTGTTTCGTATAGCAAATTCAAAATATTTAGTTCTGCATCATCAAATGTTTTATTTTGCAATTTTTCAAAATTTTCTATAAATGCTTTGAATTTACATAAAACCTCATACTTTTTTTCTGCCCTTGGTTTGTCTTTAAATTTTTCACAACAATCATTAATTTCCTTCAAGAAATATGGTTTTAAAAAATCAAAATCTCTAAAACAATCTTTGGCTTCGTTCAATTTCGTAAAACCAGATTGCACAAATTCTAATTGTCGTTTTTTGTCTTCTTTTGTTATACCATAGCAATTATAAATATATTGCCAATCTGCATGCAAATATGATGCAAGATTGCGTTCCAAAAGGCCTGTTTTTTTTGCCGTTTCGTATATGTTATAAGTCCTTCCAACGCAGTCCATAATTAACCTATTTTCACCACCTCATACGCACTGATGCCGGCTGGGGTTTCAACTTCAAAACTGTCGCCGACTTTCTTGCCGAGAAGTGCTTTGCCAAGCGGTGCAACAATGGAAATCAGTCCGTGCGTAATGTCTGCCTCGTAGTCCCCGACAAGGCGGATTTTCTTCTTTTTGTCTGTATCCAAGTCCAGAATTTCCACATGCGAGCCAAACTTCACGGTGTCGTTTGTCAAATTAGAGCAGTCCACAACTTGCGCGTTGACTTTGAAGTCCTTTAAATAGCCAATCTTCCGCATGGCGTTGCGCTGGTCGCTTTTGGCCGCGTGATACTCTGCGTTTTCGCTCAAATCGCCATTTCCGCGCGCACGTGAGACCTCTGCCACAATGGCCGGCAAAATCTTGTCTTCAAGCTCATTCAGTTCAGCATTTAAGCGGTCAAAGCCCTCCTTCGTCATGTAATAACAGGTTGCCATATTACAAACCAAAAAACATTTTCCGATTGATGATTGTAGTTTTATAATTTGCAACTGTTAATATTCCATTAAAACCAACCACCAATTTCTGTATTTATTTTTTCAACTACAAATTAAAAAGTTGTTGACATTTATTTTTTATCAACCTACAATTGAATGAGGTATTTTTCCTCATAGAGATGATCTTAAAACTACTGGCAGATTGTGGC
>JAFSXL010000019.1 GCA_017444125.1 Rickettsiales bacterium
AGGCAACGGGTTTTGATCCCGTCATTCGGAGGTTCGAATCCTTCTGCCCCAGCGGTTTGTTTTAGTTCTTTTTTCGTGTCCGTAAAGAAGCATAAAAAAGTAGTTTTAGTAATATCATCTTTATCTTTTGTTGTTTGTTTTGGTATGGGTCTATTGTTTAGGGAATTTGGCAGAACACCTTCAAAAGCGGAAGTCAGACAATTTGAGAAGTTGCCATACTTCAAAGACGGACGATTTTTCAACATATACAAATCCATAGAAGAATTCAAAATACCAAGTAAAGACGAAGACAATTCGGCTGACTGGACATACAAACAGTTATTTGAAATATTCTTTAACAGTTCAAAATATAAACCAAAACACAAAGTGGAAGTCATAAATTTGACAAGAGACAGCTTTGGCAAGGTGCCTGACTATTGGGCTTCTCTCTATTGGTTAGGACATGCAACAGTGATAATGGAACTGAACCAGAAGAGGATAATTGTTGACCCGGTGTTTGGAAATACAGCGCCTGTGCCATTTATTATCAAAAGAATGGTGAAGCCGCCAATCAGGAGAAGTCAGTTGCCGCATATTGATTATGTCGTCATAACCCATAATCACATGGATCACTTGGAGAGGAAGACAATCAGAAAGTTGAGATACGCCCACTTTGTGGTGCCACTGGGAGTTGGTGCTGCTCTGCGCGGATGGGGAGTGAGAAAAGACAATATCACAGAGCTTGGCTGGGGAGATAAATTTGTGGCTGATGGTATCATTTTTAACGCCGAACCAGCAATGCATTTCTCCCAGAGGAGCTTGTGGGACTTCAACAAAACCCTGTGGAATTCGTATGTTATCAAGACAGTGTATAACAACCCAAAGCACAATCAGCAGATATTCGTTGCAGGCGATGGTGGCTTTGGCACACACATTGATGAGATTGCGCGGAAATACGGCAAATTTGATTTGGTTGCCATTGAGATAGATGCATGGAATATCCGTTGGCCGTATGTTCATATGTTCCCGCGTGAGGTTGTTGAAGTTGCCAAAAAATTGCAAACTAGATATATCCTGCCAGTTCATTACGGGACTTATCCTCTTGGGGCACACAAATATGATGTATCAATGAATATGCTTTTGGAAGAGGTTAAGCAACATAAGATGAGGGATGGATTGCTAACTCCAAAGATGGGGGAGAAGGTGGTATTAAAGTAATATAGTAATTACCTTTAATAAACAAAATTTAAACTTGTCTTTTTTTTTATTTTTTTTATGTTATATTGCTTCTATGGACTACAAAAAAATCAGTGAAACTGTCAAGACAGTACAATTGCCAGAACAAAAGTTTGATGTTGAACAAGATGGAACGGTTTTTCACGTGACACAACAAGGTACAGCACAAGTTAAAGAAACGGTATATGAAAAATCAACAGAAGGATTTGGATTGGGATTATTAGGTTTGTTTCTTGTCATGGCAGCATTAATTGCTACACCACTTGTGTGCGCATTGGTTGCTGGTAGCTTAGCAATAGCTCTTCCGGTCGGAATAGGAGCTTTTTTGCTTGGATGTGTGTGTCTCGGTGTTGGTGCTCACAAATATAATAAAAGTGTTAACAGTCCGAACATAGTCACAAAAAACACAAGTCTAGGTAATACTTGTGAAAAAGACAGGAGCCAAGATGTTAAACAAGAAAAAGAAACCAAAGAACTACTCTCGGAGCAACAACAAAGCAAAACAAATAACGATGAAGCCAAAATATCCACTTACAATCAAAAACAACAAGACAAAAGCCTCTCGTGAACCACAACTTAAACATTCAAACTATAACCTGGTGCTACTGCCACCCGCGGCCATGCCCTCGCGGTTTGTAAATCTATACTGCGCTACGGACAAATGTGCTCCGCGCCGCGCAACAAATTATCTGTATCAAACATACAAATACTTTCTCTGTTGATAACATGGCGTGATTGACTTATTATTAATGTTGTTGATTCTAATTGCGTCCAATGGATGGCGCTTTTGTGCCCCATAGATGTCATAATCACGATACGGTTGACTGAGTAGTTTGTTCATTTCTGTTTGTGCAACAAATGCATCAAGCGGATGTACGCCATTATATAGAAGGCTGTTTTCATATTCCGATAACAATTTATTTCGCTCAGTCTCACACATATTGGTTGGTTTTTGTTTTAGAGCAAGCGGAAAAGTAAATCTTTTTGATGTGGCTACTGTTCTATAATCGTATTGCGGCCATGAATATGTCCGCGATCTTCGTGGAACTCTTTCCGAAAAGTGTAGATTTTTAACTAAATATGTCATTTCATCCTCTATTTTTACTATAATATCCCTCAATTTTCTTGCATCTGAAAGCTTTTCAGGCGGTATGAATGCATAACTTGAACAAACCAGATTTGCTACTTCTCTACATAATGTGGCAACCTGTTCTGTTGTCATAATTTTATTAGGAATACGCACAAGAGCATTATATGTATCAGGAAAATATCGATAATACAGATTTTTGAGATAGTTAATATCGGCATCTTCAAAAGGATTCATTCTTTCAAAAGGATTCATTCTATATTCATACCCCATACAGGCAATACTCAGCCACAAACATTATATTATAAATTACGCGCCAGTCAACCCTAACTCTCCATCAACCTCCTAACATCTTTGATGGCTTGCAGTTCACGTTGCAGTGCGAGACGGGTCTCCTCATCGCTATTGGTATCAAAGTCGCCATAGTAAGCTGTGAGCCAACGATCAACACTCTCTGTTTGCAGGGTATCTTTAATTGCCAAGATCTTTGTCTGGGCCTCAATCTTGTCAGATAGCAAACTCAATGTCTTCTTATAACGCTTCAAGTCAAATGCACATGAATACATTCCAGAGCGCTGCTTGACAAGCATATTCTGTCCCTCATACATTGCAAGAGTTTTGACTGCCATATAGTCCAACTTCTCCAAGTGGAATACTCTCCCATATTCCTTGTCCGCAAATTTGTTGGCTATGTGTATCTGCAAGCCACATGAATTGACGAGCTGACCGAAGTCCACAATGGTTGAGTTTGCGCGCTCAAAGTCAGCAATTTTGAATATGCAGAAAATCTTATTGGCTGCCATAAACTCCAACATCCTGTTTAGCTTTGTCTTGAAGAACGCATTTCCAAGCGCAAGGAATGGTTCCTCCATGATGATAATTGTTGGTTTGCCCGATTTGCTTGCTCGCTGGGTTATGTTTGTCAGCAAATTGTTAATCACAGATGCCAAAATCAATGTCTTGCTCGCCACGGTTTCGTCAATATGTATCGCCATCAAACCATTGTTCTTCTCAAAGATGTTGTCCCTATTATCAAACAGGTGGTAATACTTACCAATAGAATGCCAGACATTCAGTTCTTGACCGATAGAATATTTATCCAAGATGTTTCTCACATCGTGCAATGCAATGCGTGGATTTTGTCCGTGCAGTTCAATGATTTGGTCTATGGCATCGTGGAGCTCTGTTGTCATTTCTGGTGTCACCAGAACGTTATTTGCAGACAGCAACAAGGACAAACTGTCAAATAGATAACTCTCCTTCTGTGATTTATATTCACCGAATATTCCTAAATCAAGCAGGTTCATTAGCGCTGTGTGATTTTGTTTGTCCATTGACACCCTAAACCATTGGCCTTCCATGGCTTCAATAAATGCACGCGAACGACAGTTAAATTCAATGATATACAAATTGGCGTCAATTTCTTCCAGATAGGACGCTGCCATAAAGTTTGCAAAGACAGTTTTACCACTTCCTTCGCGGCCGCCCATAATCATGTTTGGTTTTTGTTTATCAAATCCAATTGGCACAGGATTTCCCTTTAATGTCCCGATATTAAACAGCACCAAGTCATTAAGATAAACACTCGCATCACAATCTTGTGGATGATATGAATAACAAAAGCAACCAATCTCTTTGGCATCATGAACTGTAAGACGTTGTGTAAATGTGAAATTTGCCGGCATTACGGAATAGTAGCAACGCTCTGCACTTATATCTTCTCTTGCCATGACAATCCCATGCTTGGAGAAAAGATCAATTGCTTCTGCAACAAATGACTGCAACTCATTGTAATTATTCCCAAAAATCAGAACAGATATTGATGACTTACAATATTTTGCATTAGCATTATCGTCCAAAAATGACAGCCCAACTTTCTCTTGAAATATTTTATCGTCCTTCTTCTTTAAAAACTCTTTTTGTTCACTAAATTGTTCCGCTGCACGCTTTTGGTCTATGTAAGTTACATATTCTGTAATCACCATTTCCGCTCTGGTATTATTGACTATATCTGATACATTTGGCATTGTAATTCTTGGCACCTCCTTAAATGAGAATGTCATTCCCATTTTCATCTTATTGGTAAGCCCACTCTTCATTGCAATGATGCCATTCTGGAACATGTAGCGCCCAGTATTCACACAATGTGTAACGTCTATTGGTCGAATGACTTGTTCCTTGTCCTCAAAGTTGATTAAGAAATACAACTTTTCAATCAGTTCAGAATATTCACATCCATCGCCACGTCTGACACCTAATATTTTTGGCCTGTATTGTGCCAACATGCTGACTATCTTCTCCGTTGTCTTGCGGACATCTACAATAATTTTTTGCACAAATCTGTCATGTGTATGATCCAAAAATGTGGCAAAGAAGTAGTCCTTGATTTTTTTTGGTTGTAGTTTGAAAGTTGTCCCTTGCTTGATGACGGTAATGTAAATGTATGTAGAATAATTATTTAGAGAATTCTCATTCATTTCTGCTGTTTGGCCAATTTTCTTCAAGAACAATTTGTTATTATTACCATTTTTTCTTGTAATATTTGTCTTTCTCTTCTTAACTGTCTGTATCCAGAACGCTGTGTTTAAGTCTCCAGAACTGTAGTCAATTGCCTTTCTGATATGCTCACGCAGCCCTCCCTCTTGGTTATCCTTAAAGTCATCCAGCAGAATTTCAATCATCTGGAAGACCTCACCGTTTTTTGTTAGCATTACGTCATCTGCCACCAGACATGCATAAGGAAATACTCCGTCTTTGAGCTTTTTGAAGTTTAGCTCATCTTGCTTTTTCTTTATTGCTGCCTTCGCATTTTTGAATTTGCTGTTTATATTGCCAAGCATGTGTAAATAGCTTCAACAGGAAATCAGCAATTTTTGTTAATTGTCAAGTGGTTTGTTCGTTATGCCGCCAGTAATACGTTTTTTCCATAATAGTATGACATTTTTTTTAATTAAAAACTCTACTAATTGAACAATTGATTTTTATTTATATTTGAATATAATTGTACCAATGGGTAGTGCAGTTAGTGATACAGGAAATGATGCAGGAAATAGTGCAGGAAAGAAGCTGGGAATAATTGGACTTGCACTGACTGGTGTGGGTTTAGTTATCGGTTTGATTGTGTGGCTTGCAAGGAGGAACAAGAAGAAACAAACAAAACTGCAGTTGGAAAAGGAAAAACAAATGGTAGAAAATAGCAAAGGTAGCGTAGGATTATCTGTAATAAACAAGGAAGAGCAAAGACAGATGAACGAACAGTATAATGGTTATAAACAAGAACAAGTTAATGAAAATCGCCCTCAAAATAGCTTGGATAGTGTGAATAAATATCAGGGAAGATGTTTTTAATATTTTACATTCTTGCCTATATGTTTTTCGTGGTTATATTTATAAACAAAAACTTGTAAAACAATAAAGAATAAAACAAAGAGTGTTAAACGTTGATTTATGATTTACGAAACGGCATCTTTTTGTAAAGCTATGTTATACAAGGAGTGAGTTGGGTTGTGCTATTTATTTACAAATTATTAAATCAACTCCTTCAAATTAGCAAACACGCCACTATGAAACAGCCGTTCACTTTCCGCCAATGTCTTTGGAAATTGTGGTATAAAATCATGCGCATCATCAAAGCTATTACCAAATACTGGCTCCGGACATTCTAACTCATTGGCTATTCCGTGTTGCATAGCTGAAAAAATAGCAAACATATCAAGATATGGGTCGCTCAAACTTGACGCAACGCGGTGCTCTATACGACAATTATACGGATCTTCTGTCGGCTTGATGGGAATACGCAGCGCACATGTCCTATTATTGAACCCCCAGCAACAACCAGTTGGGTAATGGATATATTTCTGTCCATCTTTTGGATACAAATATCTGTCATAACAATTCTGGGTTGGTGCAAAAATACGCATGGCCGGCAGCATCCACTCTAACATCCCTGCAATGCTCCAATACAGTGGCATATAATGATACTCATCGTCATCGCGCGGATTGTCCTTACTAAACAAATTTTCACCCTTATAATACAACGAAATATGAAAATGAATTGAACTGCCAGGTTGGTCGGCAAATGGCTTGGCCCGAAAATCTGCATCGGCTACATCCAATATCACATTTCTGAAATCCTCTATATTCTGTGCCAGTTCCAGCGGATGCTCTGTCGGAAAAAACTGCACCTCAAACTGATTAACACCATCCTCCTCCTCAAAGCTCTCCAGTCGCAGACCATTATACTTATACTTAAACAGAAAACTTTTAATCTCCTTTATCTTCAAGCTGTCAATAGCCAGTTGCTCTTCACCATGCATGATATAAAATTCCAGCTCGGCCGCCACACGTAGTGACAAATCATCCCGGTCAACATCCAAATGCTGCGCCAATGTCTGCAACAAACCATCTGTCTGCCTTGTCAATAAATCACGCTTTGCGTTTTCTACAACCAACATAAAACAACTCTATAACAACTCTTCAAACCTGCTACTGTCCGCTACTGACAACCACCATTGCCGCACGCAACAATCTTCCGTTTAACTCATATCCCGGCCGAATGACCTGAACTATCGCACCAATCTCCAATTCGCTTGGCACCCTTGATATTGCCTCATGCTTGTTATGGTCAAATCTCTCACCCACCTGCGGCGCAATCTGAACCATTCCAATTCTCTCAAACATTGTATCAAATTCACCAATTGTCATCTTCACCCCATCATATAGCACCTTATCTCCTTCCGGATTTGCATGCTCTATCGCCGTGAACAACACATCATATATCTTCACTGCATCCTTTGCAAACTTGCTCACTGCAAACTTATTCGCATCATCCAGCTCGCGCTCAAATCTTTTCTTTGCATTATCGTATTCCGCAACCATATACATCAATTTGCGTTCAAGCTCCGACTTTTGTTGTTGCAATTCTGCAATCTGCGTATTAGCCGCTTCCAATTTCTCATCTTTATTATTACCATTTCCATCTTCTTGAACTTCATCAGCAGTTTCCATATCAATCTCCTCTTCATTTATGCCTGCATTTTTCAATTCATTTTCACCAGCAACTTTTTCACCAGTTGCTCCATGCTGAACTTGTTCCTGCTTTTCCATGCTTTTGTCGCCAATACTTGGCATCTTCCTCTCAATACTCATATCACTACAATATATTAAAATAATCTATTTTTCTAACTTTCAAGTGCCACAACAAAGCTCATTTCTAACAGCCACCTTCTACATCATCTGCCAATGTTCCACATGGAACATCAAACATGCCCTTCACCATGAGTGCAACATATGTTCCACGTGGAACATCAAAACCGAGCGATGTAATAACACTTTTTTGAGTTATAATCTACTGACTTGATGACTGATTGGCTGGCATCAGTGTGGAAGGTGATAACGCAATCATTTTGTTTTGTTGCAAAGTTATAGATATATTCGTAAATTACGCGAGCACCAATGATTTGATCTTCGGAATTCACGACAACTTTGTAGTCAGTTGGATCGCCGAGGTCTTTATAGAGTTCATTTGGCGATTTGCCGACATACGAGCCGATGGCATCCTCAAAGTTGGAAGATGATTGACGCTGCTGCTTGATGTTTTCTGGACGACTGTCAGAGTGCACCCAGTCAGAAATGGCAGTATATGGACGCGAGTTTTGGATATAAGAGCATGATGGAAGGGCCATTAAGGACGCAATGCACAAGAAAGCAAGTTTTTTATTTAACATCATAGTCCAAAACACTGATCGTCTATTTTAATCCTGCTTGTATTGAGACAATATCCACTGTAATCCCAATCAATAATTTCAAGTGTGCCTTTTTTATATTTCAGGATAACTTCACATTCGCTATTGAGACGCTTGAAGTTGTATATCATGTAGGTTCCACTTTCTTCTCCTGGCAGGTCTGCT
Organism: Rickettsiales bacterium; assembly: GCA_017444125.1. Classification (GTDB taxonomy): domain Bacteria; phylum Pseudomonadota; class Alphaproteobacteria; order Rickettsiales; family Deianiraeaceae; genus UBA4311. Next base: position 8,212 of record JAFSXL010000019.1, read on the forward strand.
CTATTCATGTATTTTGTTGGGTGCCCGCAACGGCGGATAACATACTGCATTGGTTTTCCCACAAAACTTTCAAGACGATCTTCAAATGTTTCAGCTGCCTCTTCCATGGTATAGGAGCAACTTGTCAGAAACAAAGCACAAAAGGTGAGATATGATAGTTTTTTTGCAGCGCCAAACAGCATATTATAAGACCTAAAAATAACATGCATGAAGTTTATAATTTTCAAGCTTTTTTTGCATATAGATATTCTGTTGATAAAATATTATATTTTTATTATGGTGATATGGAGTGTAGTTGAAAGATGCACGACAATTGGGGCATGAGTTGGGTGGCAGATGAAACAATAAATGCTTAATATAAAAAATTAACAAGGTTTGCTAAAATCCAAATCTTTAACTTTATTTAAGTATTCTTTCAAATGAATATAATCTTCTTCTAAATTAGTATTCATACCTATATTTTCTAATATTTCCTCGTATTTTTTCAATGGATGTAGCTTGTCTTGGATATATTCCATGCACTTATCCCCATGCGTTATTCTATCAATCATGGCTTCGTCTGTTAGTTTTTTAATTTTCTCTATTTTTGCGTCTATGCTGGCAAGATTTTTTGCTGCCTTCTTATCACAGTCAGTTGCATGTTTGAAAACAATATTTTGTATGAAGGAATGTATTGACTTCATTGTAGACATTTCTTGTTCTAAGTGTAGGACATTCAACTGCCAGTCAATAGGTACAATGCTATTATCTATTTGTATATGCTTGCTTTCTATGGTAAATGCTGAGCTCATTTGCAAGTGCTGAAAGTTTTTTTTATTACACTCTGTTTGTTGCAACAAAAACTGCATAACACATTGCAAGATTGCTAAATCTCTTTGTTGTCTTTGGGTTATGAAGTTCAAAAAGTGCTTGTCAAACATTTTAACATAACGGTCAATGATAATACTGTTTTCTTTGCCACCAAGCCCCTGCTTCATGAAATCAAATCTGATTGTGCTCTGAGCTTCTGTTCTAAAATCTTTGTTTTTGGGTAGGGAAGCTATTGACATTTTAGAACTGCAATTTAAACAATATGTGCTATTCTAAATAAACTTATTAAAATGCAACAAAAATTTTTTGATGATTTTATTGACTTCTGCGACAGGTTTGAATTATACGACATTACGCGCTCTCAACGCTTTGCGGAAGCTATGACACATTCGTCTGTTTCTAAGAAAAAAAATTATGAGCGACTGGAATTTTTTGGTGATACTATACTCAATTTTTGTGTCTCTCAACTGCTGTTTGAGAATTTTCCTCATGATACAGAAGGTGAATTGAGTGAGAAGAAGTCCTTGCTGATTTCCCGCCATGTCTGTGCCAAAGTCGCCAAGGATATACATATTGACAAGTTTGTCAAGACACATCCACAGACGGCCCAGCTCATCAGTCGTTGCCTTGCAGACATCATGGAGAGCTTTATCTGTGTGATATATCTTGAATTTGGCATTGATAAGGCCTACGAGGTTATTTCCTTCCTATTTGAACCATATCTTGTCTCTGCTCGCCAATATAAGGATGCCAAAATGGAGCTCCAAGAATATACCCAGAAGAAATATGGTTGCTTGCCAAAATATACTCTAATTGACAAAACAGGATCAGAAAACGCTCCAACTTTTCTCGTCCAAGTGCAGGTAGGTAAATACATGGCGGAAGGCTGTGGGGCGCGTAAAAAACTGGCTGAAGAAGACGCCGCGGAGAAGTTATTGAAGGAAGTATCAGAGAAGTGAATGGTCTAATTATATTCCTCTCTGTTTTGCAAGATCACGCTTTACTTCAATCTTGACATTTATTATTCTACTCTAAAATCATACTGTGCGGTTAAAAAAATCATTCACCTTGATTGAAATCTCGGTTGTGTTGGCTGTGCTTGGTGCACTTGTTTCGCTCAGTATTAAAGCATCATCGGGGCTTTATAGCAAATACAAATATAAAGCAAACCAGAAGAAAATTGAGGTCATCCAGCAAGCCTTGCAGACATATTTCACAATGCACAAACGGCTACCCGCACCAGCATCTTACCTCCTCCACAACCAAGACACAAAGCTGTTTGGAAGTGAGTGTGATGTGATTGGAAATAACGATGCAAGAAATTGGACAATTTATACAACCGCCAATCAACAACGCGGGACCGGATATCATGAAAATCTTGGCACAAACTATCGTCTCGGTATAGCTGATGGCGCTAATTTATATAACACAGTCAGATATGGCATTGTCCCATTCAAAGAGCTTGGCCTGTCGCAAGATGATGCGACCGATATGTATGGAAATTTCTTTGAATATTACACGATTTCACATCTGGTTGACCCGGTAGACACTCACACTTATCATGGTGCACCGGAAGTTTTTACAAAAAAAGGTTATACAACTGTGTATTATAACACAACTGAAAGTGCCACAAACCCACAGCATGCTTGCGGAAACCGTTCTGGCACAACATATGGCTCTTCCAGCGACAGCGACTATCCATGCGGAAGTGAAAAAATGAAGGAAGGACAAGCATTGTCAATGATTGAGTATTATTATTATAACTACACAAATGCAACAGATTCCAACAATGGCAGAAAGACATGGAAAGTTCCACCTTATGGAATTCGTATCAAGGATGTTGAGACAACAGCAAAAAATGCAGCCAACACCAAGTTTTTGGATCAAAATGGAACAGTTGCATATGCGATTGTCAGTCATGGTGAGGATGGCGAAAAAACATGCGCCCTGAAACCAAATTCAACTCGTGGTGGCAAACCACAGAATATTGCAAAATTGACCGCAACAAACGCCGATGCGAGGACAAAATTTTCAGCACAAAACTGCTTGAATGTCGGCACAAATAATACACATGGCATCAAAGGCAGAGCAATGTTTAATCAAACCGCAGCCGCAAATCACTCGCCATTCATCTTCTATAAAGGTGAAAAAACAAAATTCTTTGACGACCAAATTGGCTATGAAACGCTTGGCGGATTACTCTATAAAGCAGGACTGGAAATGAGATGATATGAACAAAAAGAAAATAATGTCACATTTAAAACGTTTGCTTTTAAATAGAAACAGCAGCGGAAATATTAAATACAATCTGCTGGCATTTTTACTTATCGGAACGATGATTTTTCTTCCTGATGCGGTGCTGGTTGCAAGAAAAATCATTGGCATAAATATCAACATTCCAATCGTAACCATAGGCGTTTTGTGCTGTTTTTTGCTGACCTTTGTAACTCTACCAATCGCTTTATTCGTTGCAATTTTCTACTTCGCAACAATATTCGGAAACTGTGTTTATATCTCTTTTTCAGGCGTGCCAGTTAATCCAGATGACATCGTTAACTGCTTCCGTGAAAGTGGCGACATACTTGAAAGTTTAAGTATGACAGCGTGGTTTATGCCATTCGTAATTGTGCCATTTGCGCTATTTTTGTTTGTCGCAATCAAATACAGAAAGCGCATGATGAGGTTCTTCGTCTGCGATGCGGCCATTATTTTTGCCTTCTGCTGGATGATGTGGTATGGCTACAACATGAATATGATTAGGGCCATGCCAAAGCCAACCCGCACCTCATTTCACAATGTTTCAAGGGTTTTTCCATACACAATCACTCACCTGTGGCGCAAGGAGGACGCAATTAAATACCCTGATGAGAGCTCAGGCGTGCAAATCAAACTGGTGAATAAGAACTCGCCGCGACTTGTCGTTGTAATCTGGGGAGAGAGCACAAACTGGCCTGACATGAGCTTTTTGAATAAGGATTTACTAAAACAAGGTCGTGACACAACACCTAAAATCCGTAAGATGGTCGCAAGCAACCCGAACAATTTCCTTGCAATAAAAGGTTTCAGTGGCGGTGTCGGCACGCTGGCATCAACCCCAATTTTCTTCAACCTGCTACATCACCCGCACAATCTCAGTAAAACGCTCCAAAAACAGCAACAAAATCTCTTCAAAATGGCAAAGGAAAATGGCTACAAAACCCACTGGATAAGTTCGCAGGAGAACAACAATGTTGAATACGGCGGAATTGTTGCGGACAACGTTGTCACTTCCATGGGAATTCACGCTTTAAAAATCAAAAAAGAGGGCGATTGGTTTCTACTGGATTTATTCAAAAACCTTGATTTGTCGCAAGGAAAACACTTTGTTGTGATACAATTCAAAACGCCGCACTTACCTTATAGCTGGAACTACCGCGGTCATCCAGAATTTGTAAAGTTCAAGGACTTGACTGACAAGGTTTCAAAAACGCGCGCAGAATATCACAATGCGATTTTAATGACTGATGAACTGATTTCAAAAACCATTGAATACTCTAAACAAAATGGCGCTGACTACATTTTATATACTGCCGACCATGGTGATTTGATTGGCTCCGATGGCGAGGCGCACCATGCATACAGCTTGTTCGGACATTCAGCGTTGACAACAGATGTATCAAATGTTCCTGGACTTGTCTATGTAAAAAAAGCAGACAAAAAACTGTTTGACAAATTAAACAAAATGAGCTTTATCACTCACTACGAAATGGCTAATTTAGTGGCTAACTGGCTTGGCTATGAAGTAATAAATCCAAATTACAATGGCAAGGATTTCTATCTTTATGGCCCACGCATTGAAGCTGATTACCAAATGCTCTGTTTGCGCCGAGACGGAAAAGGCGGATGGACTGAAACATTTAAGGGAACCGCCCAGGAATTAGCAGAAAAACAGAAAATCAGTTAATTATTTCCTTTTGCGTTCTTCGTAGCTACTCAAACGATGCAGGATTTCAATGCCGGGAAGGATTTTTCCTTGCAGATACTCAAAAAATGCATTTCCAGAAGTTGAGACGTACGAAAATTTGTCAATCAAATTATGTTTTTTGATAAACTTGACAGTGTCGTTTCCGCCCACAACAGAGTGAATTTTTTTTATTCTTGCACAACTGCGCGCGGCAATATATTTTGCAATGTCAAGCGTACCGACATCAACGCGCTCGTAGACACCCATAGAGCCATGCCACAAAACATTGGCCTTAGTATTTAAAATGCCTTTGACGAGGCCAATAAATACTGGTCCAACATCAATAATTATGTCATCGCTTACGATTTTGTCGGCTGACTTGATTTCAACATTAGGGTTCAATACAATGCTTTTTGACACCACAAAATCGTGCGGAAAAATGATGTTGCAACCGCTCTTTTTTGCTCTTTCATGCATCTCAAAAACGAAGTCAGTAAAACCCTCTTCAATCATTGACTTGCCAATTCTGTATCCATTGGCCTTTAAAAATACATTTGCAATTGTTCCTCCGAGCACTAAATACTGGACTTTGTCAACTAGATTTCTAATCAAATCAATGTGCTTTGAAAACCTGTTCCCACCAATGATTGCAACAATCGGTGTTTTGTCCTCATTATTGATAATGCAGTCCAAATTTTCAACTTCTTTTGCCAACCTAATTCCTGCTGTTGCCCGCACAAACAGAGGTACGCCCAAGATTGACGCAAATGGTAAATGACTGCTTTCAAAAGTATCATTGACATAAACATTGATACCATCGGACAGCTTTTGTGCAAAGTTCAAATCGCATGCAAATTCTTCACGGTGAAAGGCCAAATTTTCAAGCACAATAATCTCCCCATAGGACGCACGGAATATCACTTTTTTTGCCTGCTCGCCAACGCATTCTTCTGAAAAATGCACCTTGCATCTCATCCTTCGTTCAAGATAATCAGCTATGATTTTTGTGGAAAATTTTTCATCAACATTGCCGTTTGGAGTGCCTAAATGAGTAGCCAAAACCACTCTTGCGCCATTCTTGACAAGATAATTTATCATTGGCATTTCTCTGATAATTTTTGTGTCATCTAAGATAACTCCGTTCTCAACTGGAACGTTCAAATCGCACCGTAAAAATATGGTTTTGCTCGTGATAACAATGTCGTTGACAACATCAAAATTTACCATCAAAACAACAACTTCTGATATAAATTACTTTTTTATTGTCAATAAATTAAAAAATGGTAAAATATCCTGTATTTTAGTATTCAAACATGGCCGACACAATGACATTTGGCGGAAATACTTATACAAACAATGAGGCCGGCTACAACCAATTTGTGTCAGATGTCAATGCTGGAAAGCTTCATGTTGAGGATTTTGCTGGCAACTTTTTTAGTAGTGAAAACAAACTTGATGATTATTTATTGGACAATTTCAAAGACAAAAACCTGTCAATCGTGACATATGCAAACGAAGATGGAACTCATTCAATGAAAATTGTTGATCCTAATAATGCTGCCGAAGTTGATGCATTGAAAAATATCAAAATTCCTGATACAAATGGCAATGGGGCGGCAGATATAAGCCAGTATTCACACGGAACATGGGAAGAAGAAGATGCACTGAAAAAAATGTTTGACGGCCAAGCTTATAAAAGCGATGAGGCAGTCATTATTCATAGCAACTCTCCGCAAGGTGGAGGAGATATAATTGCAGGAACCGACGAGGCAGCCGCAAGAGGCGCTAAATCCGCAGAGATAACGAATAACATTATTGGTGGACAAAATGACAATGTCAATATAAATAGCCAAGGTTATAGCTTGGGGAATTGGCATAATTTGAATAACCTGAAAAATATTGACTTCTCTCAGTTGGGGCCTGATGGGAAGATTAATATTTGCATGGATTCCCTTCCTTCGTTTGGACCATTTACAACATCAATAGACAAGCATGTTGAAGCATTCAAGGAGCTCTGTAAAGATCCTGAATTTGTCAAACATCTTGGTGAAATTGATTTTCAACTTGATGGTGGCACCGGTAGTGATAACAAGTTTCATCCACCAAAAGCAACAGCAGAATTCTGGGACAAATGCATGGAAGACCCAGAATTGAAGAAAATATTAGAAGACCATACAACGCAAGAAACAAAGGACAAAATTGCAGGCATTGACAGAAACGAAAAGTCATACTGGGACAAATTGCAGATGGGTATTATTATTGCAGTCGCAGTAATTGCAGTCATTACAATTGTTGCTGTTTGTGTGCATCTTTACAGAAAGCACAAGAAAAAAAAGGCACAAAAAAAGGCAGAACAATTATTAAACCAAGGTCAGGGGAATATGCAAATGATGGCCCGGCCTGTTATGTATTATCCTATGACGATACCATCAAATTATCAATCATATTATAATTTACAAAGTTGTGCCCCACAGCAAACAATGAACCAAGGAAATGCGGCTCCAAATTATCAAAATTACTATCAGAAATATCAACAGCAATACCAATATATGATGAATAACAACCAACAATCCAACTATAACCTGCAAAATGTCGGCCAAGTTTGCGGCAAACCTTTCTGACATCTTGGCAATTCATGTTTTATTCTGTTGCGTAAAATCTCATCCTTTAGCACAAAAATATCTTGCACTTTTGACTTCAAATTATCATCAAAGTTTGCTTGAAAAACACATCCAACCTCGCTGGTCGTATGGATTATTTGTCCATTCCCATAAATTGCAAAGTGATACAGTGCATTATAGTCCTTCATACGGAAAACAAGGCCGTTCTTCAATTCATTTCCTTTGTATTTGTTGAAATATTTCATCATTATGCAATCAACATACTGCTCGCAAATTCTACTCAAATTGTGGCCATACCTACATTGTTCAAATAACGCTAAATCTTCATCGGTTATTGTATTTTTTTCATGCAAAATGCCAATAATCAAACCAATACAATCACAGCCGTCCTTTGTATGTCCATGCCACCTGAACGGCACACCAAGCCACTTTTCTGCTGCGGAATACAAATCTAAATATTGAGACATGGTAGGATTTGTGGGTAGGAATGTTGATGATGGAAGAAAGAATTTGCAATTTGTATTATTTTTGTATAATTCTTTGGTTTTAAGTTATTTTTCTACCAACCTCACGCAAACAACCTTTGGCATAGAAGTGAGCTTCAAGTTTTCAATCAGCAGCGGGCAAATGTGCGGACAAAATGGCTCCAATGCATCTACAACTTGGATAATTCTTGGCACAAAACCAGACAAAATATCAAATGCGCGCTGTTTGTCCTCGTCCGAACCTTTGACCAAAACCCATGGCTCGGCGCTGTCAAACTCCTGATTTAGCTTTGTGGCCTCAGCAAAAATCTTCTGCAAGATACCAGTGAAGTCAATTTTGTCAATCTCGTCTTCAAAATCCATTTTTTCAAACTGCTTGCTGATGCCACTGCACTTGTCCGCAAAGTTCTTGACAAGCATACTGCAAACGCGCTGAACCAAGTTCCCGAGATTGTTAACAAGATTGGCGTTCACCATTTCAACCAACCGCACGCGCGAGTAATCTGCATCGTTACCGAACGTGGTTGATGCAATCAAAAAGTATCTAAAATAGTCAATCGCAACATCACGTGAGCCGCACATACCTTCCAGCCAAGCCACTTCATCGGCTGGTGCAACCACATTGCCAATTGACTTTGACATCTTCTCACCGTCTTTTATCCACCAACCATGCGCGAAAATCTGCTTTGGCGAGACCCGTTTGAGCTCTTCAATGTCAATTTCATCATCTGCATTGTGGTAGAGTCCGTAAATCAAACTCTCCAAATAAACCGCATGAAAGCGCACAATTTCCTTCCCCATGATGTGGATAGTTTTAGCCTCATTCCAGTAGCGCTCAAACTCCTCCGTGCTATCTCCACCGAGCGCCGAGAAGTAGTTAAACAGTGCGTCAATCCAGACATACATCGTGTGGCTTGTGTCTGTCGGCACCTCAATGCCCCATGCAACACTCTTCTTTGGCCGCGAAACACACAAATCATTCAATACATTTCCATCCTTTGGCTCTAAAAATGAGAGCACCTCCTTGAACGCGCCCTTTGGCTGCAATATGTCATTATTTTTATACATCTCATACAGCGCGCGCTGGAACCGCGACAGCTTGAAAAAATAGCACTCTTCCGCCTGCCACTTGACTTCTGCACCTGTTGGCGCCTTGCCATCAACCAGCTCGGTCTCTGTGAAAAATGTCTCATCGCGGACAGAATACCACCCCTCATATTTGCCCTTGTAAATCCAGCCATTTTGCTCCAATCGGCGCCACACATCTTGCACGAATTTCACATGTTTTTCATCAGTTGTGCGTATCCAATTTTGGCCGTTTTCAAAGTCATTCTTGGCATGTATCAAGTCAAAATCAACCACCATTTGCTTGAATTTTGCAGATACTTTATCACAAAATTCCTGTGGTGATACACCATTTTTCTCGGCACTCTGTTGCACCTTTTGGCCGTGCTCATCTGTGCCAGTCAGGCAGCGCACATCGCAGCCAATATTCCTATAAAGTCGCACCAAAACATCGGTTGACAAAGTCGTATAGAAGTGCCCTATGTGCGGCTCGCCGTTGACATAATAAATCGGCGTTGTGATGTAGACATTCATACCAAACCAGCTTTAACACCCAATCCTATGTATTTTGCAACCTTGAACATTGTCAGTTCGTCCATGAATTTTGGCACAATTTGTATGCCAATTGGCAGACAGCTCTCGCTATCAAAGCCAACTGGAACACTTGCGCCGGCCAACCCAGCAATCGCCGAAGGAATTGTGTAAAAGTCATTCATTTTCATTTCAATGGAGCTCAAATTGTCGTTCAAACCAAACGCTACCCCAGTGGTTACTGGCATCAGCAGCACATCAATCTCGTTAAATGCCTTCTGGAAATTCTCGGTTATCACTCTCCGTACCTTCATCGCACGCACATATGAGTTCTCGTAATTCTCCGCCGACAGCACATATGCACCGGTAAGCACACGGCTCAAAACCTCTTTACCAAAACCTTCAAACTTTGTGTTTGAGTAAATATCGGCCAGTTTGTCGCCTTTTTCACGCAGTCCGTAGCGAATTCCATCAAACCGCGCCAGATTTGAGTAGGCTTCTGCAGTGGTGATTGTGTAATAAACCTCAATGCCCTTATCCATGTGCTCAATGCTAATTTCCTTGATTTTAGCGCCTTTACTCTCTAAAAACTTGGCCGCGCGCATCCAGTAATCATTCACGCTTGGCAGATTTGCATCGTTCTTGCATTCCACTGGTAGGCCAATAACCATGCCGCTCAAATCCACTTTTGACAGGTCGTTTATCGCCGCCACATCGCCAAAATTATTCATTGGTCCGTCCGCAATCATCGTGCTGTCGTTGTTGTCCTGTCCAGACATTATGTCAAGCACCAGCGCGGCATCGTCAACGCACTTGGCAAGCACTCCCGCTTGGTCAAGTGAGCTTGCATATGAAATCAATCCGTGGCGCGAGCATCGGCCATAAGTTGGGCGCACGCCGACCAAATTGCAGAATGACCCCGGCTGGCGGATTGACCCTCCTGTGTCGCCACAAATGGAGACATTGCATAAATCCGCTGCAACAGCTGCTGCGGAACCACCAGATGAGCCCCCCGGTGTAAGTTTTTCATCTGGCCACCGTTTGTCACGATAAGGATTTATAGCTGGCCCGAAGTGGCTTGTGAGTGTTGACGACCCCATTGAAAACTCATCCATGTTGTTCTTGCCAATGACGATTGCGCCCTCATTTTCAAGGCGCTCCCAGACAGTTGCGCTGTATCCAGGGACAAAATTTTCAAGCATTTTCGACCCGCAAGTTGTGCGAATTCCTTTTGTACAAAACACATCTTTGACACCAAAAACCACACCTGCCAAGCGGCCGCCGACCTCGCCTGCGTCCACCTTTTTTGCTCGCTCCAATGCGCTGTCAAATGTTGTTGTGATGAACGCATTTAAATCACTTTTTTCAATCTTCTCCTGAAACACTTTGACGCCTTCCACTGCGGAAAATTCTCCGTCCTCCAACCCTTTTTTGTAGCCAATCACGCTAAGTTTTGTTAAGTCAGTCATATCACTTCCATTTTAACTCTTCATATGTCTCTTTTATCGTTTTGTTGGTGTCTAAAAAGTAGATGTGGTCGTAAGCGCAGCAGTTTGTATGACCGTTAAATTTACAAAAATCCATAAAGGACATATGTTTGTTTTTAAAAAAAACACCAAATTTACCATTTGAAAATGGCGCTATTACACCAATATTACTTTTATTTTTGTCAACATAAATATTCTTCCAAAGAAGTTGACAAGAATGATCTTCAAAAAACAAATTCCAATTTATCGTTTTTTGTTTTTCATGTTGTGTTTCATATTTACAAACCTTGTTTTGATGTGTCGGTTGTTTTTGGGATTCCGGTTTTTCCTTTGGCATTTCCTCTTCTACATAAAAATCTTCAACAGGAACGCCCCCTTCTTTCAGCAGTTTATTGATTTTATTCACAACAAACGGCTTTGTAATTCTCTTATATTGCTCCAAATTATCCTCAACCATTTCAGCAACTTTTATAAAAGTTTGCCCTCTTTTTTCGTCTTCAATTTTAATATCATTGGCTAAAATTAAAAACAGTGGAAAAACTTTTTCAAGTGTCGTTTTACAAAATTCGCTTTTATTCTTTGTTTTTCTAAAAGGTTTCCGCTCAAACAAATTATGAATTATCTTTTCAACCTCATTAAAATTATCAACTTTTATCGCCAATTCTATGCCGTAATCAGGATTTTGTGAGCTATGACTTCTGCTATACGTATTATTATCGCTCGTTAGACCGATCTTGATGTAATCAACATCTTTGCTATCCCAGCCAATGTAAATCCACCCCTCATTCTTCATACTTTCGCCAGAATTCTATAACTTCGGCTTCTACTTTTCTGAGCTCTAAATCTTTTTCATTAAAATCAAGACAGAATTATCTTAATTTTGCTGCAATTTTTCTTCCAAATTCATTGCAAGGTTTTTCAATAAATCTATAAATAAAATAACATATTGGTATCATGGCGGAATACAATAAAAAGAAGTAATATTTGTTACTTATTGAACAATAATTTTTTAAATGTGGCCAAATTAATATTGGCACAATTGCATGCAACAAAAACATTGGATAAGAAATATGTGCAAAAAATCTGACAATTTTGTTGTTACCAAGTTCTTTATGATATGTAAGTAAATACAACATCAACAGCCCACCAATTACATATCTACTGTGATAACTTTTGAATGCTATTGGGAGAAAAATAAATAATGAGATGATGATAAAATGTTTTTTTGTTATGTAATTTTTGTTATAATAATACGAAGCCATGCCAAAATAAAATGGTAATATACAGGTCAATGTTTGCAACATTGCACCATAAATATGGAATTTTTTATGTAAAATTTTCACTATGATTAATGCAACAAGGGATAAACCTACAATAAAATTTATTCTTACTTTATGAGATTTTGTGATTTTATAAGTTAATATCAGCAATATGTAAAAAGTAAAATCAACACAAATCGTCCAAGTTGTTATTACGTATAAATAGCTTTCTAAATTGCGATCGTTGCTTGGAAAAAATTGCGGAACAAAAGTTAAATTAATCAATATATTTTTAAAATTTATATTTAAACTTCCTATTTGATGTCTACCTTGTGCTAAACAAAATAAGCATGACATGCTGAGGATAAAAATAATTGTCGGATATAATCTAAAAAGCCTTTTGATTAAAAACTTTTTTACAGATTGCCTTTCAAATGACATTGGGATTACAAAACCTGATATGAAATAGAAAATCGCCGTTCCCGCAAGTGCCGGTAACAATCCTTTGTCTAATTTGCAATGAAAAAAGTAGTGCCACAACACCAGCAAAAAACTTGCCAACCCGCGCATTAGGTCAAACACGTATATCTTTTCGTCTCTCTCTCTCTCTCTCTCCAACATATATCCTTTATTGTTTCTTATTTCCAACTCGCCACGACGGTTTCACCGCAAACGAGGCGCTGGCCTGCGAGAACTTCAACTTTGTAGCGCTTTGGGATGTAAAGCTCAATGCGGCTGCCAAATTTAATCATGCCGTAGCGCTCACCGACTTTGCAAACTTCGTCTTTTTTGACATCACAGACAATACGGCGCGCAACAAAACCCGCTATTTGAACGACACAAATTGTGTCGCCGTTTTTGGCCTCCATCAGCACCAAATTGCGCTCGTTGTCTTTACTTGCTTTGTCAAGTGAAGCATTGATAAAAGTACCTTTGATGTATTCAATTTGCTTGATTGTTCCGTCCACTGGAATGCGCTGGACGTGCATGTCCGTTACGTTCATGAAGGTGCTGATTTTTGTGTATTCTGAGCTATCGTCAGAATTCAATTCTTCTGGTAAGCTGGCTGTTTCAATCTTTAAAATCAGGCCATCGCAAGGGGCAACAACGACATTTTTTCTGTCAGGAAGAACGCGCTCAGGATCGCGAAAAAACCATATCGTAAGCATCAAGAAGAACAGTAAGGTTGTTGTTAAAAATCCAAGACCAGTGCAGATGAGTGAGATAAAACATGCCGCAATGACAAAATATATTATCTTCACGCCGTGCTTTGAAATTTTTACATCAACACAATGCCCCAATTTTACATTGCAAGGATTGAATTTTTTTACGATTGAAAACGCCCTTTTGACTACTTTGCCTGCCTGTCCTTTGGCCTTGACAAGACGCTTGTTGATATCTTTTTTATTCATAACAACTTACAAATAAAAAAATCAATTTGTGATTGAAATTTCAACTCCAACACCTGACAAAATCTCCACTTTTGACAACTCATCAATTAATGCAGGGGTGACACCCAAGATGCGAACGAGGCGAGTGTAAGTGGTTTTGACAAACTTCTCCATTGACTTTTTGTTGACGTGTGGAGAGCGGTTAACGGTGAACTTTTCAATCTTTTTAGGCATTGGGATTGGTCCACAGACAACACCTCCGACATTTTTTACAGAGTTAACAAACGAAACAGTTGCTTTGTCAAGCAAATTGCTGTTGTAAGCCCTCAATTTTACATTTATATTGTGCAATTGTGCTACCATATAAACCATCCTACACACGCAAATTTTTATTTGCAAGAACTATTTTATACTACTCTTTGTCAAAGTGGTTGAAAATAAAAATCATCAAACCAACACCAAGCATGTCAAAAATTTGTCCTTCAATCTTGTGCGCAGATATGTTGCACTTGGAGGATGACATCAACTTTTTGAGAGCGGAAGGCATAAATTTGCTGCATATTGACATAATGGACGGGCATTTTGTGCCGAGGATTGAACTGGGACAGCAATTCTTGCGCGCATGTTCCACAACTGGCATGACAATGGACGTTCACCTGATGGTAGATAATCCGCGAGAACAAATTGAAAAAATGGCCGAGTTTGCTGATATTATCACTTTCCATTATGAAGCAACTTCTGGCCAAGAGGAATGCATTGAGCTTGCCAAACTAATAAATGGGCTTGAAAAAAAAGCAGGAGTTGCAATCAAGCCAAAGACAGATATTTCTGTCCTTGAACCGTTGCTGGAGCATTTCAATCACTTTTTAGTTATGTCAGTTGAGCCGGGAATGGCAGGGCAAAACTTTACCTTGGCAACCCTTGAAAAGCTCATGGACCTTGGCAAAATGCTTGGCATACGCAAAGGTGGCAATTTCATTGTGCAAGTAGACGGTGGCATTAATAAACAAACCTCGTCTCTTGTTGCAGATTTTGTTGACTTGGCTGTTGTTGGCAGTGCCTTATTCAACAAATCAGGTGAAGATAGAAAATCTTTCATACATGAATTAGATACCATATTTAACAATGCTAATAGATAGTAATAAAGTTAAATATAATGGAAGTATAAATTTTGAAATATTTCATACAATTGCAACCAATGAAGAGCTTGAGTGTGTCTACAATGGCAAGAAGACACTGATTTCAGTTACGCCAAAAGATGATGCTATTTGCATTACACGCAATGAATTTGTCCAGTTGATGTTAGGCGTTTTTCATGACTGGATTGTAGAATTCTGCCAAAACACCAGAAAAGGTCGGCCAACTGTAAAGAACATTAACTATGCAAAATTCAAAGTTGTTTGTATAACTATATTGGTTGGTACGTTGCTAATGTTGTCATTCGGCACAACTGCAAAGATATTGCTGATGTTTGCGGTAATATACAACTCATGCTGTCTATTATGCAAATGCTGGATTGTCCTGTTTTCATGGCTGAGAGGCACACTAAAACAAGAAAGCAAGCAATTTGAGACAATAGAATATCATAATTTCAAAAATGAGAGCGATTTGCCGATTTATACTATTCTTGTGCCAATGTTTCATGAGAGCAAGGAAACTATCAACCAGATGTTGAACTCATTGAGAAATATTAACTATCCAAAAGCTAAATTGGATGTAAAACTTGTGCTGGAAGAGGACGACCTGCAAACAAGAGAAATTTTAAATGATATTCCGTCTCTGGAAGAATGGATAACTCCAATATGGGTGCCATATTTTGAACCAAGAACAAAACCAAAAGCATGTAATGTTGCGGCCCTCTTTGCCAAAGGAGAATATCTTGTCATATTTGATGCAGAGGACAAACCAGAGCCAGAGCAACTGCTGAAAGCAGTTTATACATTTCGCCAACATCAAGAAATTGATATCTTGCAGGGATGCTTGTCTTTCTATAATCACAACCAGAATTTGCTGACTACATGGTTCAATGTGGAATATACTACATGGTTTAAGTTGTCATTGCCAGAACTCTCACGGCTAGGTATTGCTCTGCCGCTTGGTGGAACAAGCAATCATATCAGAATGGGGTTTTTGCGCCAACATTTCTGGGATAGTTATCACGTCACAGAAGATTTGGAATTGACTACTATAACGATGTATAAACGCAAAAAGACAAATATTATGCATCTTGCCAGTGATACTACAGAATGGTGCGTTGTTAACCTAAAATCATGGATAAAACAACGCACTCGCTGGATGAAAGGTTATTTGCTAACTTATTACCTAAATGCATGTAGTAAAAAATTCAATTCAAATATTAAGAATGCTTTTTTTCTTCATGTTGTTGTTGGCTATTCAACTTTTGCTTATCTTGTAGCACCTCTTGTATTTTTTTCATACAATCTTTTGTATTCAAAGTTGTGTCCAATAATATTCTTATTATTGGCACAATTTGTTCTATATCATCTATCTCTGGTTCTTTCATACTATTATACAATCAATTTAACTAATAAACTTGTAATTAATAGAAGCGCAATTTTCCAAACATGGAAGTTAGTTTTTACACTTTTATTATATCCATTTTATTTTATCCTTCATTTTGTTGCAACGTGGATTGCGATTGTTGATATTTGGAAAAGACCATTTTATTGGGCAAAGACAATGCACGAGGTGGATGGTAGCAAAGAAAAAT
The DNA here is from genome assembly GCA_017444125.1 of Rickettsiales bacterium. Lineage (GTDB taxonomy): Bacteria > Pseudomonadota > Alphaproteobacteria > Rickettsiales > Deianiraeaceae > UBA4311. The sequence continues at coordinate 24,535 of JAFSXL010000019.1, forward strand.
GAAAAATAGTTGCGCTGCCCGAGGCCACGCCCTCGCCATTTGGCACCGCTACGCTCCTCCTCGCTGCGCTCGGCGGCCAAATGCGCTCTGCGCCGCGCAACAATTTCACCCTTGCAAATAATATTATTTAGATTAATTAATCTCAGTTTTATTGTGTATCTCCTATTCAGGATAACATTACTATTGACAATCAGCACGATGTGCTCAGTGCTTGCAAGTACATATGCTCGCGCAGAGATTGTCCGCAACATAACGATTGATGGAAATGCTCGCACAGGCGACAATGTGATATTATCCAGTATGCCGTTCAAGGTTGGAGATAATATCCTTGAAAAGGACATAAACGATGCAACCAAACAACTATATGCAAGTGGATATTTTTCCGATGTATCAGTTGACATGGACTACGGCAATGTGGTTGTCAAGGTATTGGAAAGCCCGATTGTGTCTGGCATATACTTCACTGGCAATGGCAAGCTTGGCGACAAGGAAATAAAAAAAGAACTTCTATCTAAAGAGATGCAAACATATTCCAAAAACAAGGTAAAATTTGATTTGGATAGGATGTATTCTGTCTACCAAAAAATGGGTTATCTTGGAGCACAAATAGAACCAAAGGTTGTCTTCTTGGAGAACAACACAGTTGACCTTATATTTGACATCAAGGAAGGTGATTTGAGCCACATTGATGAGATAATATTCAGTGGTAATGATAACTATTCGGCCCGCACATTGAAGGACATTATATTCTCCCGCGAGCGTTCAATGTTTGCGCTGACGGACAAATCAGGACAATTCCAAGAGGATACAATAGCAGAAGACAAGCGCGCACTGACGGAGTTTTACCAAAACCGTGGATACGCAAAAATGCGCGTTGAAAAGGCCTTTGCTACACTGAACAAGGATGACTACAACTTCACACTCAACTTTTTCATAAACGAGGGGAAGGTCTACAAATTTGGCAATAGCAGGATTAGAACCGAGCACACGCCATTCCAGAATAACAACACTCTACGCAAAGCAATCAAGTCAAAGAAGGGCGACAAATTCTCACTGGAAAAGTTGCAGGAAACAACAGCTGAAATGGCCGAATATCTCAACAGCAATGGGTTTGCAAACGTTGTTCCAACTTATGAACTACATTACGATGATGAAGCACAAACTGTTGATGTGGAGTATGTCCTTAACGCAACAGAAAAGTTCTATATTGATAGGATAAAAATATCAGGAAATGTCACCACAAAAGATCAGGTTATTCTCCGTGAGTTGATGATACACGAGGGAGATATTTATAATGCAAAACTAATTGAAGAGAGCCGCGATCGTCTCTACATGCTTGGCTTCTTCAAAAACGTGGAAATGAAAGAAAACTTCATTCCAAATAGTGATTTGATTGAGCTGGAAATAAAGGTTGAAGAACAACTATTCGCCAGCTTGAATTTCAGTGCAGGTTGGTCAAATTATTTTGGTATCATTGGAAGCGTCAATGCACAGATAAATAACCTCTTCGGACGTGGATATAGCGCAGGAATAGGGCTTGAACGTTCAGGTTGGAGTGAGAGTGTCAATGTTAATTTCTATGACCCATATTTCTTCAAGAACTACAATATTGGTATGGGAATAAGCGGATTTGCATCAAAGTTCGGAAATCTTGGCGGTGGAACAAAATATACATCCATGATGCTTTATAAAGGATATTCATATGGTGGAAACCTGACATTTGGATTTGAACTCGCAACAAGATTGATGTTGCAATTCTCGCTCGGAATGGCACATTATACCTACAAAATGATGGCCGCGACTGGCTTTCAACTATATGATCAACTGCTTGGCTCGCGCAATAGCAACACAGTTGGATTGACCCTAACATGGAATAGGATGAACCGTGCGCGTTATGCCACAAAAGGTTTCATGTTGCAATACTCAATCACATTTGCTGGTCTTGGTTTCATGGGCGGACAACAATTCATGCAAAACTCCGCACACTTAGTCGTCAACCATCAGCTATTAGGTGAGGACTTGATATTACACACAGAGCTCATGGGAGGTATAGTCACCAAGCTCAAAAAATCAAAGCAAATTGGATTTGAAAATCTCTACTCATTAGGTGGTTATCAAATGCGCGGATTTAACTTCTTTGGTATTGGTCCACGCATTGCGCGCTATGGCTCTAATGGCTCATACAACACTCTCTACTACGCTATAGAGGCACTGCAATATTACTATGCAACACTTGAATTCCGCTCACCTCTCTTCTTGCCAAAAGACATTGGAGTATATCTATCGACATTCGTGGATATTGGTTCAGCATGGGGCTTTGCAGGCAAGCTCAACAAAAAGTCATACACCATTGACGGCGTGCAATACAAAGAAAGTGTTCTTGACAGTGCCATGATGCGTATGTCTGCTGGTGTGGCAATCAACTGGCAGTCCCCAATGGGAGAAATTGGTCTTTACTATGCACGTCCAATCATCAAGAAGGCTTACGATACCCCACTTGAATTTGGTATTAAGTTTGGGGCACAGTATTGATGATAATAAAATTTAT
>JAFSXL010000020.1 GCA_017444125.1 Rickettsiales bacterium
CAGAATGTGATCCACCTGAATTTTCCGCACATCGCTCTCAAAATCATACTGTCCGCTCGCATCATCAAAAACATTCCAACGACCGCCAACAACTTTGCATTTATAGCTCCCGTCATCACGTTCTTTGTAAGGAAGAATATTCAGCTTTGGTTCTACCAACGAACTATCAAATAGCACCCAATCCTTGGTATTAAAATAGCAATCTGGTATCGTGATAATCACATCATCCTCCATGTGGCGCAACTTGATGCCTCGCTGGTTACCATAATGCACCGATATTTTCCTCCTTATCTTATCAAGCTTGGAAATCTTGCAGCCGTATTCACGCACTGTTTTCAGGTCATCCTTTTTAATATTGTGGTTGTAGAGATCATTTTCAGGCGCTTCATCTGCGCGCGCAACAGTAGCAATACTGCATACAAAACAAATTGACAACAATGCAGCGCGCACATTCATATTTACAGAGATTTTATTTTCTCAACAAGCTTGTTCACGTGTTCACTAATCAAGTTTCGCTTTGTGCTATCTTCCGAAGTAAATGTATATCCACCGGTGCAAATATATCCACTCCATTTCATGCCGCAAAGATTTGTCAACTGTATAAATGAAGGCATGAATTCACCGATTTCAAAATTCTGCATTTCGCCGTATCTATATTTTTCAAAAGGTGCGCCAGTTGTGAATGAAACAATCACTTTTTTACTTTCCAGAGCTTTTCCATTTGAACCATAAGCAAAACCATATAACAGCACATCCTCAAACCATTTTCTCATGATTGATGGACAGTTGTACCAAAACATTGGGAACTGCAACACGATAACATCCGCTTTAACAAGCTTATCCTGTTCGGCTCTTACATTAAACTTGTAATCAGGATAGAGAGTAATTAATTCGTCAATTTCTGCGCTTGGAAACTCCTTACGCAAATTCTCCAAAATTGCCTTATTAGCAACTGAATTTTTAAGATCTGTGTGACCGCAAACAACCAATAAATTTGTCATAAAAATATCAAACGGATATGATGTGAACAAAACTAATAGTCAACTATTTTTTATCCTCCTTCACGGTGAAGAATTCCAACATGTCGCCAACTTTTAGCTCATCAATTTTTTCAAGACCAACACCGCATTCTTGACCACTTTGCATCTCCTTGACGCTCTCCTTGCCGTGCTTCAAGCTATCACATTTTGTTTCAAAAACGGCCTCACCATTACGCATCACAGCAACGTTTGTTCCAATCATCGCCTTGCCATCCTTCACCAAACAACCTGCAATTTTACCAACTTTTGATATTTCAAATATGGCCTTGACTTCCGCATGTCCGACAATAGTTTTCTTGATGACTGGTTTCAACTTGCCACTCAAAATGTCCTTCACATCATCAAACAGCTCATATATTATCTTATAATCACGAATTTCCACACCTCTACGTTCGGCCTCGTCCAGCACCTTTTTGTCGCATTTTTGAGTATTAAAAGTGAAAATTCTACCTCCGCATGTGCCAGCAAGCAGGACATCGCTCTCGTTCACAGCACCAATTCCAGTGTGCGCAATACGCAATTCCAGCTCCTCGCCCTCCATTTTTTCAAGTGTGCCGACAATCGCCTCCAAGCTGCCCTTCGTGTCTGCCTTGATGATAAACGACACTTTTTTCTCACCATTATCACCCTGCATGCGCGCAAATGCATCGGCCGCAGACAACCCAGCTTTGGCGTTCAACTCATCTTGTCTGGCCTTCTCCTTACGATATTCAATCATCTCCTTGGCATCGGCCTCCTTCTTTACTGCGTAGAAAATCTCACCAGCATCAGGAGTTGAATTCATGCCCAAAATCTCCACTGGAACAGATGGCTCGGCTGTTTTTAGCATCTTGCCATTTTCATCAAACATTCCCTTGATTTTACCATACTGCTCGCCCGCAATCAGGAAATCTCCCTGCGCCAAAATACCATTCTTAACTATCACAGTAACCAGTGTGCCGCGCTTCTTATCAAGCTTGCTCTCCACAACCACACCGTCAGAGCCACCGTCATAATATGCTTTGAGCTCCAACATTTCGGCCTGCAATAGAATGGCCTCCAACAGCTTGTCAACATTGGTGCCCTTCATTGCTGAAATCGACACAACCATGACATCTCCACCAAGCTCCTCCGGCACCACTTCATACTGCAAAAGCATGTTCTTTGCCCTTTCAATATTGGCCTCTGGCTTGTCAATTTTGTTGATTGCAATTATTATCGGACAGCCAGCTGCCTTTGCGTGATTTATGGCCTCAATCGTTTGTGGCATGATACCATCATCTGCCGCAATTACAATAACACAAATATCCGTTGCTTGTGCTCCGCGCATCCTCATTTGAGTGAATGCAGCGTGGCCGGGAGTATCCAAAAACGTAATCCATTTGTCGCCAACTTTTGTCCTGTAAGCACCAATATGTTGTGTAATTCCACCTGCCTCTCCACTTGCCACAGATGCCTTACGAATATAGTCAAGAAGCGTTGTCTTGCCGTGGTCAACGTGCCCCATGATTGTCACTATTGGCGCACGAGGACGCAAATCTTTTCTGCCGTGTGCAATGTTCTCCACAAACTCGTTTTCTGCATCTGCCTCAGATGACCTAACAATACTATGTCCGCAGTTGCTCGCCACAAGCTCGGCCGTATCACCATCAATTACAATCTTGCCGTAGTCAATTCTGCCGCCATACTCATCTTGCTCCGCGTATTCTTCAAGGTTAACGCCTTCATTTTCAATAATCCGCACCAAATCGCGCACCGAGACACTCATCTGGTCGGCCAAACTTGCAAGGGAAATCTCATCGTTGTAAATCTCAATCTCACGCGAAATTGGCAAGTTGATAGCTGGTTTTTTGTCGCCTTTTCCACTGCGAACTTTTCTCTCATGCTGGAACGAAAACGACGAATTAATCCCCGCTGGCTTGACATTAATCACATTGCCGAGCACGTCATCAATCTCCGTGTCAATGTCAATATTGGATGCCACCGAGCGCATCATGCTGTGAATACTGTATTTATCCACGTTTCCGCCAGTGTTTGCTGTCTTTTTGTAGACCTGTCGTGTGTCGTTATTCGGCTTGTTTGCTAACTTCACCTTGACCTGATTGTTCTTTTTGACAAACGTAAATGGCTTTTTAAATCCAGGTTTGTTGCCTCCTCCATTGCCACCATTGAAGCGGTTATCACCGAATTTTTTATCACCAAACTGCTTGTTAAATCCGTCTCTTTGACCAACTTGTTGCTGTTGAGATTGTGCTGCAAATCTGTTGCTTTCTCTAAATCCGCCTCTGTCAAACTGCTTACGTTCTGGTTTGAAATCTCTCTTTTCTTGTGGCGCTTTGGCCTCTTGTGGAGCTGTTTTTTCCTCAACTTTATTGGCTGTTGAGAAGTCAAAACTCATTTTGCGGAATTGGTCTCTCTGTGGTTGAACTGCTGGTTTTGTTTCCTGTTTTACTGTGTTCTCCTCATGTTTTGGTGCTGGTTTGTTGAAATCAAATTGCACTTTTTTGAACTGTGAGACAGGTTGTTGGAATGTCTGTCTTGGCTGAAATTGTGGCTTTGTGCTACCCTCTGAGCTTGGTGTTTTCATTGATGAAAAGTCCACTTTTTTTGCACCATTCATCATCCCAAAACTAATTTTTATTCTTCCCTTTTCGTTGTTATTACTGTCAGCCATCGGGCTGTCTATTATTGCTTTTTCATTAAATGCAAGAAAAATCTGAATGTAGGTTGCGTGTACGCGGAGTGCATGCGGAGTGCATTTATTTTTCCGAGTGGGTCAAAGTGAAAGCAAGGACATGTGCGCAAGGAAGTAAAAAACATTTGAAACGAGGGCTCGACTGTATTACCAAATTCAACGGAAAACTAAAAGTAAAAATCTGATGATATTTACAGCAAATTGTTTTTTTGAAATGTATAATATTATCCTTTATAAAACTGGTATTCCAGTGTTATTGCATTGATGAATACGTTCTTGAAGTTCATTCCGCCGCCTGTGATCGGACGCGTTTTTGTTAATATGCCTGTTTTGTCTTCAAATGGATATTTACTATTCAAATCAAATGACATGTACATTAATCTGTACGAAATATTCAGTTTTGAGTTCTTTGTCAGCATGAAGGAGATACCTGCCATCATACTAACGGTTGGCAAGACAAATGAAGAATCCAATTTTTTACCCCACGACCAAGCATATCCAACACCAAGGCCAAGACCAATGAACCCGACAAACGAACGGTCGGCAAAGTCATGTTGCAGAAATGCATTGAAACCAAGTGTCAAGACGTGCGCACTGGCATCTTTCTTTGACAAAGTAAATTCAGAGCCAGGATTGGCCTGTATATCGGTTTTTATTTTATCTGTTTTTGTTGAGCGCAGCCCCATATATCCAAGTTCTGTCTCCCATCTAAACCACTTGAATTTGTCATTACCGGCAGCCAAAAATAGACCCGGCATAAAGCCATATTTTACCTGTCCTGTGAATAAATTCACTTTTGATTTGGCGGTGTATAAATTTCTTGTCTCGTTAGCAGAAATGTTGACAGTATTTGGTATCAACAACATTAGTTTTGCTGTCGCGTAAGCACCAGTATAATCAAGTGGTTTAACGCTTTTTTCAATAAGCCAATCATCAATCCAACTGGTTTTTTTCTCCTCCTTTTTCTCATCTTTTTTATCCGACTTGTCCGCTTTATCACTGTTGATATATTCATCTCTTTTGCTGGCTTTTTTCTCCTCTTTAACCTCTTTTGTTATTTGCACATTGACTTTGTTCTCAACAGATTTCTTTTCTTCTGCCGGCTTGTTAATATCCTCCTTTTCAACTGGTGTTGCGACTGGTTCATTATTTAAATTCGTCGTTGTTGTATTTACAGTCACTGTTTTTGTTTTTGCTTTATCCACAATCAAACCCTCCTCTATTTTCTCCTGCCGTCTGCTCTTATCACCTGACAATGCTTCTGCGTATAGCATTCGCTCATGCGCATAGTTTTCTTCATCTTTTTGTAGGTCATAAAGTCCGTCCTCATATTTCAACTTCATGGCATCCAAACTCATACCATTGTCTGTTGGAATTTCCTCTGTCAGCGTGCTATAATAGTAGTCCTGCAAGTCATTTCTATGTGGTTGTATCGCATCGTAATATTCACAAAGCCCGATTTGCGTATTGGCTGTAAAAAATAGAGCAAACAAAGCGGCCACGTGGAATATTCTAAACTTACTCATCGGTGGCAAATTTTATCAAAATTTGGTGATTTGTCAATTTTTAAGGTTTGTTTATATTATATTATTTTTATTTCAAATTCGACAAGGCGGAGGAAAAATGCATTACGCACTCTTCCTTGCCTCATCTTCGTCATCGTCATCAGCGAGTTCATCAATGTCTTCATCAGAGAAGTCATCGTCTGTGCCAGCTTCCTCAACATCAATGTCATTTTTGTGAGTTAATGCATATGTTGCTTCAAGCACGTCCAAAACCTCTTTATTAGCCTCTTCAATCGTAATATTTAAAGCCAAAGAATATTCATACACAAAGCGGTCAAATGCCTTGTCAAACAATACTCTTTCACCGTATGACTTGTTAGGGTCTTTCATACCAGCAAACAAATCTCTCACGACTTCTGCCACCAATAAGGCACTTCCTGAATCCAACTTTGTCTGGCATTCAACAATTCTTTTTGTCCAGATACCCTTGGCGCTTTTTGCTGGCTTGCTCAAAACGCTTTCAAGGATCTTCTTGGCAACTTCCTTGCTGATTATTGTACGCATTCCCATTTCCTTCATTTTGTCAATTGGCGTAAGGATTTTCATGTCATCCTTGTCAAAACGCATCTCACAAAATGTAATCTTTTCACCAAGATACTCTTTTGTCTCAATGCTGACAACTTTTCCAGGACCATGAGATGCACAATACAACATCATGCCTTCCTTCAACTTCACTTTTGAACCATTCAACTTTACTTCTACGGGGGTCATAGGTCTGCATAATACCACATTTTTTTAATTTGTCAAGAGGCAGGTTTGGGTGCTAAAATAGCTTGGCAGATTGAAATAAAGATTTTTTGCTTTTTTAATTATTTTATTATTTTTCTCTGCACGATACGCCATCAACAACAATCTATTTTTTTATAATATCTTGTGCAAGTTCCATAAACGTTTTTATATTTTTCTTTGCTGGAACATTTCTCTTTTTCAAACCAAGAAATTCGTTTTTCTTTTTCTTACCAACTTCGCTTTTTTCATCAAAAATTTTCATTTTATTATCTTTGTCAAAATGGTAATATTCACGATGATTTAATGCCCTGCTTAGTTTGACGAATGTTGGAAACAAAATAAATGTCGCAATATCATTCGTTACATCTCTTACAATTGGATCATCAATTTTAAGCTTTAAATCTTTGGCTGTGATTTTTGCAACAAAATCCAGTAATTCTTGAAATTTTTCATCATTTCCAATCATGACATGAAGCAATGTCTCCATATTACCATCATAGCGCCTTATACCATCGCTAATTTCATTTAATCCATAATTTACCGAAGGAGCTATCAGTTTTGAAGCTCTATCTTTAACAGTGGCAATTACAACTCTATCAAGCACACCATTAAGTTCTTTCTTGATATCATCAAATAGATCAAAAAATTTTCCATTTTTGTAATACATTCTTGAACCATTGCAAACATCGTGATTGATATACAATTTTATATCTTTGTGCTTTTGCAAGAACTCCTTAATTGATTTTAGATGTGCTTTTACGCTATCTATGTATTCCTGGGTTTCAACCAAAAGTAATCGTTCTTTTGAACCTGGTATTTGTGTATACGAACCATGGCATAATAGTTGCAATTTGATAACTTTTAAATCATTTGCTTTTTTTTCAAGTTCCTTAAAAAATTCCAGATTTTTCTTTATATTTTTGTGATTCTTTTCATCAACAACCTGACTTATTGCATATCTATTCCTGTAATCATCAGGATAATAAATATTGGTTTCCGTATCTTCCATATCTTTCAAAGCAATAAATGCTACATCTGGAAATGGCTGATCGTTGGTGCCCATATTACTAATAGTAATATAAATATTATTTTTACAAGCAAAAAAATGATTTTGAGAAGTGAATGTTGCGCCAGGGGCGGAGCGAGTTTGGTCGCCGAGCGGTGCCGAGCGTAAGCGAAGGTTGGTAGAGTGAGGAGGTAAAAAAAACCGCGATGGCATGGCAGTGGGTAGTGTGACGGAAAAGTTAATCAAAATACCTTGCATTTTACAAACCACTCTTGAAGATAGAACATAACACTGTGAAACGTAAGATTTTAAGCTTTGTTGACTTTGGGCTTGAACACATAACGCTGCTTGTTTGCGCAGTTGAAAACAAGAGTATTATTGATATTCCATTTCTTGAAAAGGTACCAATAGAACAGCCAATTCAGCGGCCACCAAGTTCGCTCGCGCAGTTGGAAAACTTTGAAATCATGATGCGCTTGATTGATATTGCGGAGAGAAAACTTAACATTAACATTTCGGAGATAATTTTTGTCATCAAGGACAAGTCGTTGCGGCATTTTGCATACAAAAAAAAGCTACTATTTAAGCGACCACAAAAGGTGTCCTACATGAACGAAGAGAAGCTTTCAATGCAAGTTTTTAAGGACTTTTACAAAAAATATGGTTGTGAATATAGTATTGTGGACTTCATTTGTCATAGTTTTACAATTGACGGGCAAACGGTTGTGAAAAATCCATACAAGCTAAAATGTGAGCAAGTTGAGATGTTTGCCAGCATTATTGTGGTCAGAAAAATCTTCTCAAAGATGTTTTGTTCATACATGGAAAAGTATAAAATTCACACAAAACACTACATTTCATCGTGTGTTGGAGTAGTAAATTTGATAAAGGAGCGCTTAAAAAAAGGTATTACGCTGGTGGTAGATATTGGCTCGTGCAGTGCTGAATATTGCCTGCTCCACAAGGATGTAATAATTGGTATGGGGCTTGTGAATATTGGTGGATTTGACATGACGCGCGACATTGCGAACGTGCTAAAAATACACATACAGGATGCAGAAAAATTGAAGTTGGCA
>JAFSXL010000021.1 GCA_017444125.1 Rickettsiales bacterium
GCCACAATCTGCCAGTAGTTTTAAGATCATCTCTATGAGGAAAAATACCTCATTCAATTGTAGGTTGATAAAAAATAAATGTCAACAACTTTTTAATTTGTAGTTGAAAAAATAAATACAGAAATTGGTGGTTGGTTTTAAATATTACAAAAACCCAAATCCTTGACAATTAAAATAATGTCATAAATGTCAGGTGTTTTTGTTGTAATGAGCGCTTCTGTTAATCCAATGCATCAGTTTGAGCTGACGAATGTGGTAAATATAGAAGCATTTGGCCTAAATTTCAGTTTGACAAATGGCTCCATCGTGCTTGGTGCAGTGGTACTAATCGGCCTTGCACTCGGATTTTGTCTAAAACGTTGCAACAAATTAATACCAAATAGACGTCAATCAGCACTTGAATGGTCGCTGTTAACAATACGTAATATAGTAGCTGGCTCACTCGGAGATGTTGGCAAGAAGTATGTCCCGTTTGTATTCTCCATATTCGCATTTGTGTTACTTTTGAACCTTATCGGGCTAATCCCCGGAACATTTGCACAAACAAGCCATATTTCTATTACATTCACGCTTGCAATGATGATTTTCCTTGTATGCGTGCTCGCTACAATCGCCAAAAAAGGACTTGGATTTTTCAAAATATTCCTCCCAGAAGGCACACCACTATGGATGGCGCCGCTCATGTTTGTGCTTGAATTTTTCTCCTACCTCGTACGTCCAGTAAGCTTGTCAGTTCGTTTGGCTGCCAACATGATCGCCGGCCACGTGATGCTTGATGTCATTGCATTTTTTGTCATAACACTGGGTTCAGTCATGTTTGCACTCGGGCTTTTACCATTCGCATTTTTGGTGGTTCTGATGGCCTTTGAGGTGTTTGTGGCATTCTTGCAAGCATATATCTTCTCCATCTTTGCCTGTGTCTACATTAACGAAGCGGCTCATGGCGGACACTAATCACAACAACAAAAAGATAATTTTGGCCTCTGGCTCTGCATGGAGATTGAAAATCCTCAACCAAATGTTTATTACTCCTGATTATGTCATCACGACTGACGTCCCAGAGCCAATCATCAAGAAGGAAAAACCACGCGACATGTCAATTCGTTTAGCCAAAGCAAAGGGTGAGAAGGCATATGAAATGGTCATGGCTGACCCGAATATTGACAAACATTCTATCATTATTGCAGGAGATACCGTGGCATGCATTGGCAACATGGTGCTTGACAAGGCGCTAAACAAGGACGATGTAAGACACTATACCGAGCTCATGAATGGCCGCAATTCAAGGATATATTCTACTGCTTGCATCATTGATGTGGAAACGGGCAGGCGCTCAATCAAAACTGCTGATGCGAGGGTAAGGATGAAATATCTTCAACAGGACGAAATTGACTTTATAGTTGACATGGCTGAGGGCATTGGCAAGGCAGGTGGCTATTCTATTGGCGGATTTGCGTGCTGTCTTTTTGATAAGGTTGTTGGGTCATATACAGCTATTCTCGGATTAGATGCACCGCATGTTTATAATGCGTTGAGGAGCTTTGGGTATAGGTTTGAGAAGAGGTAGGCGCGAACACGTAGGTTTCTGCGCCAATGTGGATTTTGTTATTTTATTGACAATTCTGTCAGAGTAAAGTAAAATGAAACTGGTTGTTATTGAAATGGAGAATAAAGAAAAACAAAAAACAAAGGAAACGGATGTGGTTAAACCTTACACAATAAGAATATTGCCTAATAACGAAGACGTCTTCCAGAAGGGGTTGCATTATTCTATGGATAGCAAGGCAGATAAGGTTATAAAGTGTAATAAAGTTGACGAATATTTTAAAGCATTAAGAAAAGATATTAAAAACAAGCAATGCCAAGCTCCAAAAATATTAAAAATAAAACTGGAGGCGCATGGTTCAGATGATGGATGTATTTTTATGGGCAACAAGAAAGCGACTAATAATGATAATATATATGGTATATTGGGCGCGCATATTAAAGACTTGCTGATGATGGGAGTGGAGAAAGTCTATATTAAGACAAGTCCATGCTACGGTGGGTGTTATGTTAATGCACTTGGCGGAAAAAAAAGTGTCTTCCAAATAATAAAGGATACGTTTGGATACATGGATTCGGATAAAGAATCGGTGGAAAAGTTGATAAGCAGAGTTTATTGTAGCACAACAAGAGCCGGTATTGGAACGTGGACCACGGGGAGGGCGCATGGACACTCACACGGATATTGTCAGGAAAAGGACGTTCCTTGGTACAAAACATTAAGATATGCGCTAAATGAATTTTTAGGGACTACCTATTGGATGTTTTTACGTTGGAAACCATCACGCAGTGTCAATTGGTTCAGTCACATGTCTAAATCAAAAAGGAAATCGATGGGCGTTCTAATCGGAAGTGAAGGAAAAATTTATTTTCCATTAAAAGATGCAGATAAATTTGGATATGACAATTACTTTAAGGCCCCCAAAATGGCGAAAGAATTACATGAGAAATATTCTGGTCAAGAGGCGAAGGAGAAAGCTTACAAATTTCTGGGTGTGGGTGATATGAAACCCAAGAGTGATATGAAACCCAAGAGTGATATAGAGCCCAAGATGAGCAATGTAGAAGCGAAAGCCAGCTTGGAAGATAACAATATTTGGAAATCTTACTATTTTCCATTTTAAATAAATCAGTTGCGCCGCCCGAGGCCACGCCCTCGCGGTTTGTACTCTCCTCGTTCCGCTACGCTCCACTTCGTCCAGCAAACCCGCTCCGCGCCGCGCAACAAAAATTCTAAATCATCAAGCCGTGAAATGCGTAAGTCAAACCAACTCTAACTGTAAATGCTGAATTTGACATTGCAGCTGTTTTTTTACCACTTTCTGAAAGCAGTTGTCCTGTCTGTTGTTGATACATATTATTTATACCATTATTTAACTTGTATTTTGTCTTGTAGAAACTTCCTTCAAGGAACACTCTGAAATCATCATTTATCCACAAACCAAGATTTAAAGTCAAATCATAATGCATCAAATTCTTATATTTTTCTTTAAACAACAAGCTTCTCATATAATGAATGTCTTGGTTTTCACTGCTATTCAGCAACGTACTGTTCTTAAACGTCAGTATTGCCGAGAATGGTCCTTGTGCATATTCAACTGCAAGTCCATAGTATGGCAAAAGCATGCGTTGTGTGTATTTAATTCCCGGAACATTATCAAAAGTTCCAGTGTCGTATCCAAGCGCATAGCTATATTCTCCACCATATGCCTGTGATGATGAGTTAATATATTTCAAACCAAGTAAAACGTGAAACCTCAAACTTCCACCTTGGATCAGGTTATCTAATTTCAAAAAGTTCAATCTTGCGTTAAAATCTAAATTGTAATATGAAAATTTACCTTTTGTGTGGCGACTGTGTTCTGTTGGACCTGATAAATTGTTTAATGCAGGAAAGCCATATTGTTGATATTGTGAATATAACCAATCATAATCATTCATTTGATATGAACCTGTCTTTTGCCAAGCAGTCATTGTGGCTCTGGCACTAAAACTCAATCTTTGGAAATCTTTAAATGGTGTCCAGTCAATACCGAATGTAAAAACTGATGTATTTTTGTTAACCCAATCAAGTTGACTAATCCTATCGCCGTCACTCACAACATATTCACCCATTTTATGTGTCATCAGGCCATATGCAGCAGTAACCTGCAACGATCTATCTTTTTTGTTTTCTGTGGCTTCTAATTCTTCCTCTTTTGCCTTTTCTTTAACTTGTTCTTTTGATTTTTTAATAATAGCTTTATGTCTATCATTTTCTTCAATGAATTCTCTTGCGGTTTGCTGTCTTTTGGCACTTTGCTGGCCGACCGATGCATTCACTTTATACACATCTTTTGATTGCTTTATGTTCCATGCACTTTCATATGATGCGTCTTGATATTCAAAGGCATTTGCAGAAGTATTACTGAATACGCTCAAACATATAGATAAAATCGCCAAATATGCATACCGAAAATGTACTTTCTTCATAAATAAACTTTTATATTTTATCAAAAAAATTAATCCTTGCAATAGTTATGTTAAGATATTTTACAAATATTCTAAATTATAATAAATTTTGCGCAGCAAATAATATACATGCATTGTACTATTTTTTGCTCCCTTGACAAATAATTTTAACAAATTAACGGATAATTATGTTGTCTTTAACTGACAAAGCGAGAATTGTGAATTCGTATTCAACCGTGCTGGAAGGTATTTTGTCTTCTCGCGCTGACTTTGAAGAGATATTGGACGGATTAAAAAACTGCGCTGCAAACGACAAGTTCAATGATCTACGTGTATCTCCTGCAAATGTTAAGGAATATCGCAAATTGTTAAAAGAGATGTTGATAAATATTGATGTTGGAGACACATTGCAGAAGTTTATTTTTACGCTATTGTCTCGCAGATATTTGAACCTTTTATGCGAAATTGTAGCTGCCACAGAACACAAGATGAGAAAGCAATTAAAACGTAATACAATTACTGTTTTGAGTGGCAATGAGCTTGACAAGTCGGTGAAAGACGAAATTGCAGGCGTAATTGAAAAGAAAATTGGCAAGGGAAATAATATAATCTATAAACAAGATGCACGCGTGCAGGGGGACACGATTGAGCTTCGTGCAAATGGAAATGTCTGTGTTTTGAATATTATGCAGTTGGTTAGAAATGTGTTTGATGTTAAAGAAAGTTTTTAAGTTTGAGTATGGCAACAATGTATTTCAATGGTGAATTTGTTGAAGAAAGCGAAGCAAAAACGTCTGTTCTGGACGCAGGTTATTACTACGGAGACGGAATATACGAAGTTGTGCTGTTGAACAATGGTAAATTTGTTGACTTTGATGCACACATCAACAGATTTTTATCTTGTATGCAAAAGGCATACTTCAAGCACACTCCTTCAAAGGAGGAAATAATCAAAATAATCAACGAGGTTGTTAAGAGAAATGAAAGTAATGAGGAACTAAAAACAGCATCAATATACATGCAGATTACACGTGGAACAACTGAAAGAACACATGCGTTTTATCACCTTGACTTGCAACCAAACTTTATGGTCAGGATGTTGCCTGTTAAGCTGGCAGAAGAAATCAAACAGTGGCACTGCACAATTGTGGAAGACCCACGCCGTTTGCACTGCAATGTGAAAGTCATCAGCTTGATGCCAATGGTGATTGCTAAATACGAGGCCGAAGAGCGCGGTTTTGATGACATATTATTCTACAACAGCCGTTGTCAGTCAATGACAGAAGGCAGCAGCTTTAATCTATTTATAGTATCAAATGATGGAAAGATTATAACATGTCCGCTTGGTTTGGAAATATTGCCAGGGTGCACAAGGACAAGAGCAATTCAGTTGTTTCATGATAATGGCTATCAAGTTGAGGAAAGGCATTATTCCAAGGATGAGTTGCTTAACGCAAGAGAGATTTTTACAACAAGTGCTGTGAAAATTGTAACCGCAGTTGTGAAAGTTGACGGCCAGCAGATTGGTGACAGCAAGGTCGGAGAAATTACCAGCTGGTTGAAGAAAGAATATTTCAATTTTATGAACTCATCAAATGAGTGATGAAACAGACGACAGAGCGAAACGTTTATTACATTTTGTTGGTCGAGAGACCAAGAAGATGTTCAAGCCGATTAGTAATGACTCTGAAATAATCAAAGGAATGGTTGAGAGGGGTGCAGAGATGAAAGCACTTTTCACAGATTTTTTCTCACTCCTTTGGTCATGCGCAAAGTGGCTATATTATTACATCTTTAACCTGTTTTCCACAACAAAGCAAATAAGGAGGGAGAGCAAACACGCTGCCGTTAACAATTTCCGCATTGGCTTGATAATGTTGAAGATGAATAAGGTTCTGGATGCAAAAATCAGGTTTTTGATGTCAAACATGTTCTTCAAAAAGTCGCCATTAACGAAATATTATATTGCCTATACCTTCTTTTTGGAGCACAAATATACCAAAAGTTTGAAATATATCCATGAGGCCATCAAGCTTGATCCAAAACACCAGCGATCAATAGAGCTCATGCACGCTATTGAGAAGGAGATGGAAATTACAAAAATTATCAACAAAGCCGCGGAAAAGACAACAAAGAAAAAGAATTAATTTGTTTTGTGTATATGTTACCATAGGTTGTGTCGTTGCCGTTTTTCCGTAAATCGTTCCTTGTCTGCTAAACACACTCTGTGCCGCGCAATTAGAGCTTTTTAGTTTAACACAACCTTCAATTTCAAAACACTCTTGACATTTCTATTTTGTATTTTATCTTCATATAAAATATGAGAGTTGGGCTTGTTTTTGGTGGCAATACAACTGAATGTGATGTGTCAAAAAGCAGTGCAAGCGGCATACGTGGAGCACTTCAAAAGCTTGGTCATGAGATTGTTGACATTGAATTTGACAAGGATATTCCTCTACACATTTTGGATGCCAATGTTGACGTAATATACAACTCAATGCACGGACAATATGGCGAAGATGGCCGTCTGCAAGGTCTTCTTGACATCATGCAAATTCCATATACCCACAGCGGGTGCTTAGCAAGTGCTTTGGCAATGAATAAACAGCTTTGCAACAATCTATTTAAGGGAGCCGGAATAAAAACAATCAAAGGTTTTACAGTCAGTAAGGAGCGTTTGCAGAATGACCTATGGAAAGAGGACTGGAAGAATAGTGAAATAGCCAACAAAACGGAACTTTTCTGCAAGCCAGTTTGTGATGGTTCGTCCGTTGACACATTTTTGATTGAAAATGCAAATGAGTTCAGTTTCAAAGAGACAACTTTGCATACGAAAAGTAAGGACTTTTTGATTGAGGAAAGAATTCACGGAAGGGAAATTCAGGTTGCTGTTTTAGGACATGAACCAGAGGCCGTCGGCATGTTGGAGGTTAAACCAAACGGCGAGTTTTATGACTATAATGCAAAATACAGCGAGAACGGCGCGGTGCATTGTGATGTTGAGGCCAGCGAGGAAGTCAAGCGCGCAATGCTTGAAACAGCCGTGAAAATACATAACCTAATAGGGCTAAAAGACATATCACGCAGTGAATTTTTGCTGACAAAAGACGAGGAGTTTTATGTTCTGGAAGTCAACTCGCATCCGGGGTTCACACAGACATCAATAGTGCCTGAAATAGCGGCCAAAGCAGGAATAAAATATGAGGAGATAGTGGAAATGCTGTTGAAAAATGCCAGCTATGGTGGATAGAGGGCAGTTTTGAGCTATTTTTGTTATGCTGTTAGGAGGTAGAAATAACAGATCGGAAGTTGTTAGCATAATAATATTGAAGAGAAAATTACGCGCATTTTTAAAAAAAATTAATTTATTTCTATTGTTCTTGATTGTTTTATCAGTCATCGCAGTGTCGTTCAATAAACGCAGTGCAATCTTCTCATTCGGGCATGCAGTTGGAAATAAAATAAGTAGCTTTTTCTCATGGATGTTTGAAACGGAAGTCGGCAAAATTAGAATACGCCTTGACAAGAACTCCGTGTTGGACGCAAACGAACTGAAAAATATAGTCAATATTGTATCTGGAAAGAAGGTCAACAAGGCCACGATGAAGCAAATGATTAACGAGCTGGAAAGCCACAATTCAATCATTGACAATGTCTACATCCGCAAAACATTTGTGAACGGCGACATTGATGTGTTTGTGAAGGAGAAAAACATAATCGCGGTTGTGATGCCTGAAAACTGTAATTCTCTGCTTGACGGTGGTTGTCAAAAGAAGCTGTTGACATATGACAACAAGGTCATTCCATACCACAAAATGAAGAATGAGGACAACATCCTTGAAATCAGTGGCACTGTCGGCGATGTAAATGTTGCGGAGATTATTGAACTGCTGAAAAAGAACAATTTTTACGACAACGTGCAGTCAATATATTTCTATACAAGTGGGCGATTTGATATCAAATTGAATAATGATTTGATAGTAAGGTTACCTCGCCAGAACTGGAAAAAAGCTATTAACAGCTTGATAAAAATGGATGCAGAGTATGCGCTGGCATCGGAAATTCAAAATATAAAATACGTTGATTTGCGGCTACCAGATAAGATTTTTGTTGGGGAGAATTAAAATTGAATTTTTGTTTGTGTTTTGTTGCGCGGGGCGGAGCGGGCTTGGCCTCGGGCAGCGCAACTTAACGCAACTTGTTTTTTAGTTCAAACAGTCCTGTGAGCGTAATGGCAAGTGCATCACTCTCGTCAAGTGTTTTGGGATTGGCCTTTGGGACAAGCACCTTTGTCATATACTCAACCTGCTGTTTGTCAGCTTTGCCAACGCCAGTGATTGCACTTTTGATTTGATTTGGCCGAAATTCCATAACTTGCATTTCATTTTCAAACGCAACTGACATAATAACTCCCCTTGCAACTCCCAATTTTAGTGAACTCAACGCATTCATGTTAACAAAAGTTTCCTCTATTGACATGGCACTGGGTGCATATTTCTCTACTATTTTAGCCACTTCGCTACGAAGGAAAGCCAGCTTTTTGTGGTAGTCATCACCAGCTTTGTTGCTGATATGCCCGATGTCAACAAACTGGATTGAGTTGTCAGGCATGGCATCCAGCACCGCCCAGCCAGTGTTATTAAGTGCCGGGTCAATTCCTAATATTCTATTTTTTTGCATCTTTTTTATCGTAGTCAACCCGCATAAATAGCTCGCAGAATATCAAAATTCCTACACCAGAGCACACGCAAATGTCCGCAACGTTGAATGTCGGCCAATGAATTCCGCCAATGTGTAGGTCAATGAAATCGTGCACAAACCCACAATAAATACGGTCAATCATGTTGCCAAGTGCTCCTCCAATTATGCATTCCAGCGAGCTTGTGAAGAGCATTGGGCGACTGTATTTTCTTTTGTTTTTGAAAAGTGTAAGGAGATAGATTATAACAGCAATATTGAATAGTAAAATCAGTACTTTTGCAATGCTACCGCTCTCATGGAACATGCCAAAACTGATGCCAAAATTGCGCGCTTTAATAATATTGAAAAATGGCAGCACATAGACACCATCTGACTGGTATGAGAAAACGATGTATTTTGAAATCAGGTCGCCAAAACAGAGCATCCCCACGCCAGCAAACAGTGAAAAAATGTCAAATTTATCCAAGAACACAAATGCTTTTTTTACTCTATCCAGCCGCACTGCTATTGCTCTTTTTAAAGCCATGACTTATGCGCGCTGACATTTTTTTATATGCAAGAAAAAAACTTGCTGTTGCGCTGCCCGAGGCCACGCCCTCGCGGTTTGGCACCGCCTCGCTCTCCTGTCGGCGCTCCGCGCCTCCCCGCTCCTCGGCCAAACCCGCTCCGACCAGCGCAACAAACACGTTCCGCGCCATACATAAAAAACCACTTGTTTTTTTTTTTTTTTTTTGCTATCTTTTCTAAGATTTATAGGTAAATATATGTCAAATACTACCACTCCGCGAACTACCACTCAGCCACAACAACAGCAAACAACCGATGAGCAAAATAAGCAAAAACTCAAGAAAGCACGTAAAGCGTTAGACACAGTAAAAACAGGTAACAAATATCTTTATCAACATAACCAAATGCGAAAAAAATTGAAGAGATGGTTTAAAGCGTGTAGTAAGAAAAATTTTACAGAAGCTGGCCAGGGAGAGTTATGCTACAATATTATTGGTGATGATATCCTTTTAGGAAAAAAGAAAGATTGCCATCATAATGATGGCGATCATGGTGCTTGCAAGCATATTGATACGCCATACTTGCAATTTAGCAAGCAAAAAAATGATATATTAATTGTTTATAGCACAGTTACTGATAATGTTCCAGCTGAACTAGAAAAAAGTGTCGAAACAATGAAATATACTGAGTTTTACGACAATTATTACAACACAGTTATTGGAGGTAACCGTGTTACAGATATATGGGATGCCTTTATGTCTTGGACTCAGACGATACGACAAAAGATGTCAGGAAATGAAGGCAAAGCTGAAAGCATAGGTGGGCACGCTGCAAATATAGCTTCCAGAATTTTTTCGCCTGTGATTGCACCTGTGATTGGAGTATGTGCTGGAGCCAAGGCATTGAAGGGTAAGTTAATGTATACCCAAAAAGAACAAGAGAATTTAATTGGGGCATTGCGCCAAAGTTATCAACTTAAAGATTGGAGAAGCGATGAAATGAAACAACCAACGAATGATCGTCAAATAAAAGCGGCAAACCAAACATACGAGAATGATTTAAAAAAGTTCAATAACAAACTAACTGAGTTGTCCGATAAATTGTTTACAGGGGATATAATGCAAATTCGAGCGAATGCTCAAATTATAAACAATTACCAAGAATGGTGCCAAAAAGTCCTTAATAATGACTATTTGGCCATTGACAGTTTAATGAAGGCAAACAGACAACAGCAGCAGATACAACAATAATAAACCATTTGCAAATAAAACTGTTATGTCTTCTGTGGTGCATGAGTTTTGAAAACCAAACAACCATCCCCACTCGCATCATTGAAGGTCTGAACATAAACCATCTTGGGCGCAACGAGCAGGTGGATTTTCCAGTTGCTACATATGAAACCCCACTGTTTGCCAGCATAAAAAGAGGTGTAAAAGTGTCAAGAGTGCATCCAATTTCGGTAGCGGTTTTGTCAGATTGCATGACAAGAAGTGTGATTTTTCAGTGCAAAAATGTGATAGAAGTTGAACGTTTTTTATCCTTTTTGGATACACACAAAACCAGCGGAAAAATGCAGGAAATAGTTGCTAAAACCAGCCATCACTGCAAGATTTTAAATGTTGAAAGTCAAGTTGTTGGAAACTTGGTTTATGTACGGTTTGTATATGACACAGGCGAGGCAGCAGGGCATAATATGACTACAATTGCGACAAACGAGATAGCAAAATGGCTTGCTTCAAACTTTGATGGGGAGGTAAAATACATATCAAATTCTGGAAATACTTGTTGTGATAAGAAGGTTAGCGCGATAAATTCAATCAGCGGACGCGGCAAACACGTTGTTGCGGAGGTTTTTATCTCCCGCCAAACATGTGCTGAAATACTGAAAACAACACCAGAAAAAATGGCTGATTTGAACATCAAAAAGAACTTTGTGGGCTCAATGTTGGGCGGTTCCGTGTGCTCTGCAAATGCACATTACGCAAACATGTTGGCGGCACTTTATCTTCCATTAGGACAAGATGTAGCTAATATAGTAGAGGGTTCGCAGGGAATTACATACTGCGATGTCAATTCTGATGGCAATTTGTATTTCTCTGTCAACTTGCCAAATATCATCTGTGGATGTGTTGGAAATGGCAAGGAATTGGCTTTTGTCAGAGAGAACATGAAAACTATCGGTTGCATAAAAGAAGACGGTGGTTTAATTGATGGCGCAAGCAAGCGTATGGCAGCGATAATTGGAGCAGTTGTCTTGTGTGGAGAATTATCGCTTATGGCGGCGTTGACAAACAAAGATGAGCTTGTGAGAAGCCATTT
The DNA here is from genome assembly GCA_017444125.1 of Rickettsiales bacterium. Taxonomy (GTDB): domain Bacteria; phylum Pseudomonadota; class Alphaproteobacteria; order Rickettsiales; family Deianiraeaceae; genus UBA4311. Next base: position 11,524 of record JAFSXL010000021.1, read on the forward strand.
GGCTTTGGAGAGGAAAAAGTAGTTAAAAGATTATTGAGCTGACGATTAGTAAAATATAAACTACGATTGTATGGTATCGGGCAACGAACGCATTTATTGACAATTAAAATAATTTAATGTTAATATGTCATTATGCTATTAGTTCTTGCTTGGATAAGTGCTGTTGTCTTTTTAAGCACAAGTTGGATTTCATGTGCCGTTGTATCAAATTTCAGCATCCCGCTTGAATACACAATGTTTTACAGATTGATGATCGCTGCCATCGTCACGCTCGCATTGATACCAATATTCAAGCAGAGGGTGAAAATCATGAAGACAGAACTTCTTGCATCGGTTCTGGTTGCAGGAAGTCAGTTGAATGTCTGGCTTGCAAGTTATGCCTCAAAATATCTCATATCAGGATTAATTCCGTGTGTCATGTTGATGCAGATTTTTGTTGCGGAAATCATGGGCGCATGTGTTGAAAAGAGAAAACTAAACAAAAAAATCATGTTGAGCGGCATCATCGGCGCAGTAGGAATATTCATGTTATGCAATCAGCAGTTGCATGGAGTAGGAGATGTTGATGTCAAAAAAACATTGATTGGTATATTCTTCTCGTTCATTGCAACATTTGCAGCTGCCTTTGGAAATATTGTCTATGAAAAATCGGGCAAATCCCTTCGCAACATGCCAAAATTGACTTTTATGCTTTACAACTTCATATTTTCAGGGATATTTTTCCTGCTTTTAGGTCTTATTCTCCGTCCAGTTGATGGATTGGTTTCTGCGGACTTATTGAACGCAAAATACATGGCAAACTTGGTATTTCTTGCTATCACAGCATCACTGTTGGCGCTGTTGGGAGTATATTACATCATCGCCAAACAAGGTGCAATCAAATGCACTTACATCAACTTCATTATGCCAATTCTTGCAATGTTAATTAGCACAGTTATGGAAGGATTTGTCTGGAATGCTGTCGCAGTTCTCGGTATGTTGGTTCTGATGTTTAGTGTCTGGTTCGGAATGAGGAGTTAAATATTAAGTTTTCCTTTTTTTTGAACTTTTTTCCTCGTGTCTAAATTCATCTGGGCTTTTGAGCTGTTTATTGTTGATCTTTGACTTGCATAAATCTCCTCTTCAAGATTTTCTTGCATTTGACGAAGTTTGCGTCTTAATCTTTTATTTTCTTCACCTTGCTTTTGACCAATATCATCAATATTGGCGCCAATATCTTGCTTCAATTTCTCATTTTGCTGTTTTAAATTATTTACCTGTTGTGCAAGTTGTTGATTTGTATTTTGAGACATACAACGAATTTCTCCTTGAATTTGTTCGTGTTTCTCTTGATCCAAACGATTTTTTTTTAACTCTTTCTCTTTTCTTTTTGCGTTTTTAGCAATACCATATGGTATTGCAACTGCTGTTCCTGCTGCTGCTGCGATTAAAGCTGTTGCAATAATTGGAATTGAAAACGGCAATACTGATAATATACTAAAAACTACACCTGCAACACTAAAACCGCTTACAACGCTTTTTAGTGCAACATACCACTTGCCGCCACCATCATATTTTTTCTCTTCCTTTGTTTTTTGTACTGTTTCGCCAAAGTACATATCATAATTTTATTGGTTTTTAAATTAATTTCAATGTTTATTTCAGTGATGTTTTGTTAAAATTACATAACACATAGCGAATTTACACCAGGAGCAACGCAAGAAGCGAAATACAGACAGCGATGACGTGGCCTCGGACGGTGCAATCCATCAACCTTGACAATAAGAAATAAATTAAAAACATCAAACGCATGCTTTTTAAAAAAATATCAACGCTAATTATACTTTCAGTAGTTATATTTGCAGAGATAATTATACATGCAAATGCAGTCGTTATGAAACCACAAAGATCTGGTTCTGATGGACGATTTAAGTATTGGACATACCAAAAAAACGGCGTATATTACTACGAAGGTTATTATATGCATCCTTCATATATCCAATTTAATGCCGATGAACGACTGTCATCAATATATCTTCCAAAACCTGATGCATGGTCTATAAAAAGAGCAGAAAATAAATTATTTTTAATGCCTATTGCGGAAGATGCAGAGACAACAATGACGGTTATGACAACTGCAAGAACATATTTCTTTGAGCTTCATGCAAGGACGGCGACTGGACCATTCGATCCGGATGTGACATTTGTGACAAGGTTTAGATATAATTCGGTTGGGACCAGTGGTGCTTCTGGTGAAGAAGGAGAGGATAATACCATTATTCAATATGTCACAAATAAGGGTATTGATTTAACAAAAACTGAAAACTACAACTTCAACTATACAGTCAGCGGAGATTATGTCATTACTCCAATCAAAGTTTTTGATGATGGCAAATTAACGTATTTTCAATTCCGTGACAAGGGAGGTATAACACCAGCAATCTTCAAAGTTGATGCCGAAGGTTTTGAAAGCTTTGTTAATTTCCGTGTTGTTAATGAATATGTAGCCGTTGAAGGCATCTCATCAGTATTCACACTGCGTCATGGTAAGGATACGGTTTGTGTATTCAATGAGACAATGCGCGGCCTTACGCGACAACTAACCAGAAAAAGCAAATAGTCATTTGATTATTTACATAAAAATCCTATAATAGGACAACTTGCAATGACTTGGTTTAATAAAAAACAGAAGGAAGTGAAACGACAAAATATACTCGGTTTTGACAGTTATTTTACTCTCACCGAAGAGCAAGAAAAGTTCCTTTGTTTAGGTCTTGGGCCAAAACAACAAGCGCGTGTCAGAGCGCTGCAAAAGCTACTAAAAAAGGACAGAAAAAAGGCAATCAAACTGTTCCGCGATTGTACACTTTGTCGTGGAATGTCAAAAAAAATTGCAGGTATGCTGATGAAATTAAAACTCCCGCGACGAGAGCGACTACACATCATGCGCCTACTTGCAAAGATATTTCGTGACTTCTCAAAGGATCTACACACACCACTGGATTTACGAGACATTCCGCTCAATATATTGCCAATTGATTTGCGAAACTTCCTCGTTTCATTACATGCAATGAAGTTGGAAATCAGTCATTTGGAGCGACTTCGTCAAGAGCGCGAGGCACTAAACAGAGTTCGTGAATATGAGCGCGGCAGGCATGTTTCTCCACAAATTTCAACCAAAGAGCGCAACATTGGTCTTGAACTTGAACGCGGACGCATAGATAAGAAAATTGAAAGTGATTATCGTGAAAAGCACACTAATATAGCTATCTCAAACATGGACTACAGCAAGAAAAGAAAAGATGCATTTTTCACCAAACATTATCCAAACAGTCAGCAGAAGGAGAATGTCAACCAACAATCAATGTCAGATAAAAGAACATTTTATCTTGCAAGCAGCAATGAAAGAGAATATTAGGTTGCACCGCCTGCGGTCAGGCCTTCACAGTTTTTGTGATAAATAATTACGCCTGTGCTCTTTTTGCTTTTACAACCAAGCTACGTGCAGATGGTTTAATAACTCTTTTGGCTTTTCGTGTATCGGCTTCAGCTTTGATTTTTGCTTTGACGCTGTCATTTTTCTTCAACTCTGCCTTCAATTTGGCCGCAAATTCTGTCAAATTCTTTGCTTTTGTGTGGAGCAAATATTCATCCAATGAGCCATATTTTGTAATTGTCCTCAATGTACGAGTTGTAATTTTCATCTGAAAACTACGGTTCAATACATCACTCTTCAATGTCACATTCTGCAAATTTGGAGCAAAAATCCTACGTGTTCTGCGGTTTGAGTTTGAAACATTATTACCTGTTTGAGCTTTTGTTCCAGTTAAATTGCACTTTCTTGACATATATGTGTCTCATCAAACCGCAAAAATAATTGTCAAGTAGCAAAAATATTGATTATAAAATCATTCATTAAACAACAAAGCATGCTTGCAGACAAACTCAAACTTTACGCCATTACCGACAGAAGATGGTTGGCGGAAAATGGTTATACACTTGAAACGGCTGTGGAAGAGGCAATTTTAAGCGGTGCAACCATACTTCAACTTCGTGAAAAAGAACTGGATTTTGATGCATTTTTAAGTGAGGCAAAAGCAATCAAAAAGATAACGAACAGATATAAAATTCCACTGATAATCAATGACAATATTGAAGTTGCAATAGCTTGTGGAGCTGACGGAGTGCATTTGGGACAGGAGGATTTGATTGGCAAGAGCATTGCGGAAATCCGTCAGAAATTTGGCAAAAACAAAATCATTGGCATATCTGCAAATACTCTGGAAGAAGCCATTGAAGCTGAGAGAAACGGCGCTGACTATCTTGGAATTGATACTCCATTTGCGACGGCAACAAAACTTGATTACAAAAATGCATCTTTTGACGAGATGAAGAAAATCACAAGCACTGTGAAAATTCCCTGCTGCGCGATTGGAGGCGTCAATGCAGAGACAATTCCTCTTTTGGCCGGCACGGGTGTTGCTGGATATGCCATGATTTCTGCAATTTTTGCGGAAAAAAATATTAGAGAGACAGTCGCAATGCTGAAAAAAGTTGCAAAATATAATTCAGCCATATAATATTTCTGCTTTATATTTTATAATATGAGTGAACAAAAAAACAGAAGAGAGAGAGATTTGAGCTTAGATGATTTTGCCAATGCTTTAAAGAAATTGTCAGAATTGAAGAAAAAATATAATGATATAAATGAAATGCTGACTAATGGGGATCAACCACAAATTAAAACTGATAACAGTATACAAGGCGATAAACAGAAGAAACTTTACCAATATCTAACATATTTGTTTGTTGGTGGGCTTGCAGGAGAGGTAAATGTTGCAACTGGAAACATGAGACCATATCCAAAAGGTTTGAATTTGAGATTAAAAGATATGCATGTCGAAGAATTCAAACGGCTCCTCGATCAGCCAGCTTTTGGCAATATTATCAACGAAACTGGTGTCAGTGGAAACATAATGAAGATTAACGGTAAGAACAGAATTATTCGTGCTTGCGCAACGCCAAGTAATGTGTTAAATAATGCATATATAGAAGTGATGAAATTGTGGAAGAACAAAGATGAAGACCTTAACACAAAATTAAACAAGTTTGTCGATTTATACAATATCAGTAAAAAACAAATCAAAGAAGTCGGACATGACGCACAAAAATGGTATCGTTGGAATGCAAAAAGACCATTTGTAAATTTGTGGAGAATGTGTAAAAGAGCTTATCAAGCACAGGATTTTTCTTATGCTTGTGATAAATATAAAAATGTATTTAACTTGCTTGATACTTCAAAAAAAGAAAATGAAATACAAAAATAAAATTTTTGTGTTGCGCTGCCCGAGGCCACGCCCTCGCGGTTTGCAATCTCCTCGTTCCGCTGCGCTCCACTTCGTCCAGCAAACCCGCTCCGCGCCGCGCAATAAAACCCTTGACATCAAACTCACTGCATAAAAACTATTGCAAATTATAATCAACTTATGATGTGGTTTTTTGAATTTGTCTTCTGGCTGGCCGTTGGCCTTGTAGTAATGTATTTTGTTGGGTGATATGAAAACAGTCCTAACAATAGCAGGAAGTGATTGCAGTGGCGGCGCTGGCGCGCAGGCAGACCTCAAAACAATGACCGCGCACGGCGTTTATGGCATGTCCGCGTTTGCGATGTTGACTGCTCAAAATACAACTGGAATACAAGAAGTTTTTGAGCTTCCGCCAACTTTTTTAGCCACCCAGATTGACAGTTGTTGCAAAGATATTTTGCCTGATGCTACAAAAACAGGCGCCCTTTTGGATGCAGAAAAAATCAAGGTTGCAGTCGCCAAAATCAAGCAATATAATCTCAAAAATGTAGTGGTTGACCCTGTCATGGTTTGCACAGCGAAGGGTGGCGTGACGGACTGTTTATTGAGACCAGAGGCCGTTGCAATTATGATTGACGAGTTATTCTCCGTTGCCAACATCATCACGCCGAACATCCCGGAAACGGCAGTTTTGGTTGAAAAAATAACTGGTAAATCTGTGCGAATTGATAGCCGTGAAAAAATGGAAGAGTGTGCTAAAATATTAGCCACAACTGTGAAAAATCAGTGCGTTTTAGTGAAAGGCGGGCATTTTAGCGAGTGCAGCGATTGTCTCTATTTTGATGGCAAAATCACTTGGTTTGAGGGCAAAAAAGTAGATACAAAAAACACTCATGGTACAGGATGCACGCTTTCTGCCGCGATTGCGAGCAACTTGGCGCTCGGTTTTGATATGGTGGAAAGTGTCAAAAAAGCCAAGAATTATGTCTATAATGCAATCTTAAATAACCCAAAAATTGGCCACGGAAACGGCCCAGTCAATCACTGTTGGAATATTAAATAATTCTACATATAGTAATACTGTTAATAGTAATACTATTTGTAGAATTTCTATATGTAGTATTACTATTAATAGAATTATTGGCCGCTCACAAAGTCATCAATTTCAGGATTTCTCCTCTCAATTTCAATCAGTTCTCCACTAATTGGATCATTGAATTTTAGGCGATAACTATGCAGCATTTGGCGAGTAAAACCGAGCATTGCATCAGCTTTTTTGAGGTTAGAATTTGTATAAATTTGCTCTCCAACCAGCGGGTGTTTAATGCTCTGCATATGCAGGCGAATTTGGTGCGTGCGCCCCGTTTCCAACCTGCATTCCACCAGCGAATATTGTCCGCCGCAAGCCACTTTAAGCACCTTGTAATGCGTAATTGCAAGCTTGGCACCATCGTCATTTTCATGGCAAATTTTCATGCGCTCAATGTTTTTTTTGTCCCTGCAAATGTGGTTTTGAACGCACCCAACAGGCGGCACGGGCACGCCATGACACAGTGCCAAATACCTCCTGTCTATCGCATGATTTTTGATCAACTCGGCCAGCAAGCGGTGCGATTTGTTGTTTTTTGCCACAATCATCAGTCCACTCGTGTCCTTGTCAAGCCGATGAACGATGCCAAGGCGCTCATCTCCGCGTTCATTTGAGAGGGTAATGCGGCCATTTTCAACAAGTTTTAGCAGACCATTCACCAGCGTATTTTCACGATTTCCCGCGCCAGGATGCACAGACAAGCCCGCTTGTTTATTGATTACAATCAAGTTTTCGTTTTCAAAAACTATATCAATTTTAATGTCCTTGGCTTGCAATTTTATATCCCTATTTTTCGGCACACATTCAATGTCAATTTGGTCGCTATTTTTGACTTCAAAACTGCATTTTTTTATGACTTTTTCATTGACTTTTGCACCACCATTTTTGATGAAATTTTGCACTTCAACGCGTGAAAATTCGCCGTTCAATTTGGTGGTTAAAAACGCGTCCAATCTGGCTTTTTCAGTGGCGACAAACGAGAATTTCACAAGCTTTTGTGCCATGAAAAAATTAAAAGTAAATCTTGAAAAATATTTTTTTGACATGACGAAACTGCGCTCGCAAACATGGAAGATTTCATAAGTAAAAAGATTGAAAATGACACAGATATGGTAGCAAAAAGGTTACTTGAAGGAGAAGTTTTTTTGATGCAAACAGATACTGTTTTTGGTCTTATTTGTTGTGCTGATAATGAGCTCGCAGCACGTAAAATCATTGACATAAAACACAGAAATCATCCTGCTTTTGGCCTCTTCGTAAGCGGTGTGGATATGGCTAAACAATATGTTGAAATGGATGCAAGACAGGAGGAGGTTTTTCACAGAGTTTTTCCGGGGCATTTCACATTGATTTTCAAGGCAAATATTTCTACATATAGTAATACTTCATATAGAAATATTACTATTAATAGTAATACTACAAATAGAATTATTTCGCAAGCGTTTGGCACAAAATTGATTGAAAATGAAGAGGTAAAAACACTCGGATTAAGGGTTCCAAAAAGTGATTTTTGTATTGAAATTGTGAAGAAAGTTGGCAAGCCATTAATAGCGACTTCGGCCAATATTTCAGGGCATGAAACAGCAAAAAAGATAGATGAAATTGAACCATCAATTTTGCAGTCAGTGGACGGAATTTGCTACGATGAAAACGTGCAACAAAACAACTTCAATTCCACAATTATTGACTTGTCACTTGGGACAAAAAATGCGAAGATAATAAGGCAAGGAAGTGGGGATTTGGAGATTGTGAGTAAGTTGGTGGAGGTTGTGTATTGATGTGGTGCGAGGGGCGGAGCGCGTTTGTCGGAGGAGCGAGGAGGAGCGGAGCTCCGACAGGGAGCGA
>JAFSXL010000022.1 GCA_017444125.1 Rickettsiales bacterium
AAATGATGAAAAAGACGATATACCTTCTTTAAAAGACATGGTTGAGCTTGAAAAATTGAAATATTTGCAAGGGTTTAACAAAGAAAATAAAGAAAAAAAAAGAATAGATACTAAACAGGGATTTGAAAATGACTATGCTTTGATAGAGGATGTAAAAAATGGTGGTTATTTGTATGATATTTTAAACGATAAAAGATTTATAAATTACAATGCAATAAAGGGAAGAGAGTTTGTAGAGAAGGAAGTTGGAAATATTTTTAAAAGAAATGATAAAAGCGAAGAACGACTAAAAAAATATTATGAGCGTGAAAAAGAAATCAAGAGTGAAACGGATAAAAAGTTGTCCGAAGAAGAAGAAAGGGTGCTACAAGATACAAAAACAATAAAAAATGAATTAAAAAATCCAAATGGCGCGCTTCATGGATACTTACAAAGACTTTTACATCAAATAATGAAGGGAATTTTTATTGGCAATGTAGACGGAAAAACATGTCTTAAATGCAGTCGTGGTCATTCTTTTTTTACTAATTTCGCAATTGGTGATTTGATTGCTAAGTTGCAAAAGGAAATTGACGAAAGAAAGTTTGCTGGCAAAGTGATTGCCCAAGATTCCGTAAATGAAAGAGAGGCAATAATAGCTGGATTAAATCAAGCATTATATTCATGGGATGTAATTGATGTTAATGCTGCAATTAGAGCAGTAGAAGCGGATACGGCAAGAATTGATGAAATTTATAATGGGTTAAATCTTTTGGAAAGATTTTGGTATGCCTTTATGGATTTGGTGTTCGGAACAAATTATAATCAGGAATATAGGGATATCGTTGATCTGAATAACAAGATGATAGAGATATTACAGAAAATAGATGATGAAAGCGATCCTGGAAAAAAATATGAAGCTTTAAGGCAATTTGTTGCCTGCAAAAGTAAATTAGATAACGTAAGAGAAAATATGGCTACTTTTTTGTTGTATCCAGCAGAAGAACATAATGCAGTGTTAAAAAAATTTGCAGCAAAAGCATCTGATCCAGATAGAAAAGCCGATGACCTTGTTGTGAAATTGTTTGAAATATGTGGTGGGCAGAAAATGTCAAAATGTATATCTCGCGATAGGAATGATAAAAAAAGAAAATATTTGGTTGATTTATTGGCAAAAGAAGCTGCAATACAGGGCATTGGAGATTTACCAATAAGCCAAAAAAGAGAAATTATCAACCTTGCGCTTGATGGTAAAAAAGGTTCGGAAATAAATCAACAATTAGAATTGATTGACAACGAATCCGAGACAGCAAAAGATGATATATCTGCGCTTGATGCCAGTGTTTCTGGTGGCGTAATTGGAAGCATTGGCATTGGAAATACAAGAAAAGCAATGGACGAAAGATTTGGATACAATAGAGCAAAAAATAGCGGAAACAATTATTTAATAAGACAGAATAATATTAAGATGCAAATTGAAAATTACGATGATTATATCAAGCATCTTCTTGATGACCTTGATGAAGCAATAGATGATTGTAGGAGATTAATAATGCAGGACGCATCCCATGAAAGGATACAAGGCATGTCAATGGCAAAACCTGTATTAGTGGAATATATGGAGCCATTAATTATGAATGGATTGGATACATTTCGTAATAACATTATTAGAGATGTTACTGACAGATTTATATTTGAAAATGATGAAAAAGATGCTGACTATGAGGATGTGAAAAAGACAATAGACAAAGAAATTGAGAAACTTTCAACATATGAGCTCTCTGACGAAGAAAAGAAAAATAAAGAAAAAAAGAAGACAGACATTTTAAATCTAAAAAGTGAAAAAGCTCCAGAAATATCTGAATTAAGAGCATTAAAGAACGAAATTCAATCTCAAAACAAAATGAAAAAGGATAAAGTTGAAGAAATCAAAAAATATATCAACGATAAGATTGAAGGTCTCAAAAAAAATATTGTAGAGGAATTTGCTAAATACAAAAATAACAACAAAGAAGTGAAGAACGATGCTTTTCAGGCACACAATGTTGTTGACGATAAACACTTGGATGTGTATAAAAATGTTGAAAATATAAAAAGTAAATACGATGGACGTCATTATGGAGACATGCTAAAAGTATTGACAAGCAAAGGTGGAAGAGGAGGAATGCCAGGAATGTTCGGATATTACTGATATTCATTGACATTTATAATCCAATACCTTATCTTGTCATGAGCTGTTTTTATTAGATATGAATAAAGATGTAGTTAATTTATTGGATAGCAAAAAAGATCTCTCTATTTTTTTCTGTGGCATTGGTGGAATTGGCATGAGCGGCCTTGCATTGCTGGCAAAGTCGTGTGGATATAAAATTTTAGGAAGTGATTTACTTGGTAACAAAAACACAAAACATCTGGAAGAAAGTGGTATTAAAATTTTCATCGGTCATGATGCTAAAAATGTGGACGGGGCAGACATCTTTGTTTATACATCTGCTGTTAATACAGATACAAACATTGAGGCATTGGAGGCCAAAAAAATGGGAATACCACTAATCAAGCGCGGTGAAATGGTGTCAATCTTGATGCGTCATTATTTCAATATTATTGTCTGTGGAAGCCACGGAAAAACAACCACAACAGGACTTATCGGCCACATGATGGATGAACTAAACTTGCAGCCAAATGTACTAATCGGCGGTGTTTTGAACTCATCTCATACAAACTGTCAAGTGGGGAAAGGTGAGTATTTTGTTATGGAGGCAGATGAAAGCGATGGCACTTTCACGGTTGCGCCCACTGATATAGCTGTTATAACCAATATTGACCCAGAACACATGGAGTTCTACAAAACCAATGAAAATTTAGAAAAATACTTCTTTGAGTTCGCACACAAAGGGCTTCAAAAAGCGGGGACGGTAATCTGCCAAGATAGTAAAATTGGGACAGATATCATCCAAAAGCTGAAGAGTGAAGGTGCTGACAAACTGATAACTTACAGTATTACTGACAAAAATGCTGATTTTTACGCCGAAAACATCGTCCACAAGAAGGACGGAATTGTGTTTGATGTTATTGACAACGTGGCAAAACAAGAGTACAGGAGCGTATTTTTATCAAACATGTTTGGAGACCACAATGTGTTAAATCTTCTGGCTGCGCTCGGTGTCGCCACACTAACAGACCAATCAGTTGCGGAGGCAGTAAAAACCTTTGCAAATTTTACAGGAATACAAAAACGTTTCACCATTTTAGGAAAAATCCAGCACTCGCTGATTGTTGATGACTACGCTCACAACCCGCAGAAAATCGCATGCGCCGTCAACTCAACTAAACACTACATTGAGTGCAACAATCTCGGCAAAAACTTTACAATCGTATTTGAGCCACACCGCTATACAAGATGGCGCGATGGGAGAGAGTTGTTCACCAAAGCACTTTCTCAGGCCGCTCATGTGATAGTTTTGCCAATTTACGCCTCTTCTGAAGAACCCATTCCAGGAATTGATGATGACCATGTCTTAAATGAGCTGAAAAAAGTTTGCAAAGATGTTGTACGAACGAGCGATAACGCAAAGGAAATCAGAACTGCCATTGAAGAAATTCTCTCCAAAGACAAAGAAAATAGCATTACAATCTTCATGGGCGCAGGCAAAAGTTCAGTGTTGGCGCATGAGGTTTTAATATAAAAATTGATATTTTATATTTAAATGTATTAATTTTTTGAACAAAAAGATTTGTTGGTTAAAATATGTTGCTTGATGCAAGTAAAATATTGACTTCGTGAATTGTCAAAAATTTTTGTAGAAATATATTGACAATTATGAATTTGACCTATTAATACAAATAGGTAGGTTTAGGTCAAAAATAGCTATTTTCAGGTTATTATTAGTTTAATTTTAAAATTATGGTTTCAAGAGTAAAAAAGAGTGACTTGGAGATTTGTTGTTTAGTTAGAAAAACGAGAAAATTGCTTGGGATTTCTCAGGTGTTTCTGGCAAAAGCGCTGGGTATCACTCCTCAGCAATTGCATAAGTATGAAGCAGGTGTAGATAGAATTAGTGCATCAATGCTTCAAGCCATTTCATGTGTCTTTAAGTGCAACATATATGACTTATTGCCAAAAAGTTGCGTTGCTTCTGGCATTTCTGTTTCAGACAACAATGCAGTTTTTTTTCAAAACACAAAAAAGGAAGAAGAAGTTGATGATGCGATGAAATTGTTGAAATATTTCTTCAATCTTGGTAAGGAGGAGCAAAACAGAGCAATTACGCTTTTGTCAGAAATCTCTTCTTTTAAAAATGCAAAGTAGTGATAGTTTTAAAAATGGCGGAACGAGAGAGATTCGAACTCTCGGTAGCTATTCACTACGCACCCTTTCCAGGGGTGTGCCTTAAACCACTCGGCCACCGTTCCAAGCAACGGTGGTTTTTTCTTTGTGAAATGTTTAAATGTCAAGATAAACTTGAATTCTTGGTAAGATTAGGCTGATTTATATTTTTTACCTGAACCATTTGTTGTAATTATTTTAAGTATTCAACAATTCGTTCATAATTTTATCAAACTCCGCTAAGGATTTATTCATATCAAAGTGCTTGCGGGCGTATCTGTCCGCGTTGTCGCACATTTGCTGATATTCCTCGTCTGGCATATCTAATATCTTTTCAATGGCATCTTGAAGCTCTTTCTTACCTCCAACACGCACCAAAAAACCTGTTTTGTTATCAATGATGTACATGTTTGATGCGCCAGTGATGGTGGATATTATCGGTCTTCTCATGGCCGCTGCTTCAATCGGAATGCGACAAAAGGCCTCGTCCTTTTGCGATACGCAAATAACTGCGTATGACAGTAAATAAGCAGCCGGCATGTCGTCCACATTATCAACTATGCGCACATTGTTTTCAAGGTTAAGCTGTCTGATTTTCTTGCAGAGATCGTCTACGACCTTACCTTCTTTTGATAAATTGCCCATCATCACGCAAACGTAGTCCTTGTTTTCGATTTCGGCAAGGACATCCAGTAAAAAGCTTTGGCCTTTTTCATCGCAAAACCTGCTCGGACAGAGTAAAATCCGTCTGTAGCTTGCATTTACATCTATCTTTTCAGCGACTTCAGCAAGGCGTCCCTCGGTGATTTCTTCTGTTTTGAAAAGCGACAAATCAATACCATTGATTATCAATTTCATCTTTTTTATATCAACTTCGTATTCGTTCAAAACGTAATCACGAATGAATTCTGACATTACTATAACCCTGTCTGCGTTCACCATTATGTTGGCTAAAAACCTATCAAATCGTGTCTCAGCTTTGTAAATTTCACCAATCGTGGCAATCATTGGTATTTGTCTTTTTAGTGATAAGCTGCGTATTTCCTGAACAAATGATAGTGAAAAAACATTGGAAATATCTATCTCATATTTTGTAAAAATATCTCTCAAAAAGTTGGCATATTTTATCTGACTTTTCAGAGTTTTGTGCTGATTTATGACAAGATTTACATTGGCATTCAGAAGATTTTTCATTGTGGCTTCATTTGTCAAAATTGTCACTCCAACATTGTTTTTGACAAGATAATTCGCCAAATCAACAATTACGCGTGCAACATCACCAAAATTAAGCGTGTCTACTGCGATTAACATGTTGTATCTTGTTGATTTTGAAATGTGTTTATTTTTATTTATATCTTTTTGATTTGCAAACAAATCCTTTGATTTAGCATTTTTTTTGCCATTACTATCAACTGATTTAACAATGATTTTATTTCTCTCTGTTGTTGTTTTTTTGTTGAAAAGCATTTTCTGCTTGACTATTTAAAGTTGTTTTTACAAAAAGCAAGTGATTTATTGCAAGAAACATGGTTATCAGTAAGAAAATTAAATCACTGGATAGATTTTTTTCTTACAACAGAAACTTCTTCATTTTCACAATTGTCTCACTGATTGGTATATCTGTGGCGCTGGTTGCTATAGTTTTTCTAAAAGAAAATGTTAAAATTAGAAAGCATATGTTGACTGTGGCATTCAAGGAACAAAAATTGACATCTGTGGCAAGAAATGTGAAGATTGCATATTTTATAAATACTGAAAACGAGAAGGTAATTATTGAGGGCGCGCATGGAACTTCTGGTGATGAAAACGATAATGTAATGAAAAACTGCATTATCAAGACGCCGCATCTGCGCGACAAAATATACTCTGGGCCCACCGAAATTATTGAGTTCAACGGCAGCAACGGCAACTTCAATGTCTCCAAACCAATGAGTTTATACAATAACGATTTCGGTCAAAAAAACTACATAAAAACTATATCTTTGGAGGGAAATTATAACGATGTCATTGCGAGCGATAAGCCATTTTCAATACAGGATGAGGACTTGTTTTTGTCTGGTGACAACCTGTATTTAGTGGCAACGGAGAAGTATTTGAGGATAACAAAAAACGCGCATGTGCAGCAAAATATTGCACTGAAACGCAATGTTGATAAGTCAAAAAAACAGAATATTTATGACATAAAGTCGCAAAAAATGGAGGTTCTTGGCAAGGATAATACTGTCATTTTTGAGAAAAATGTGGTTTTCAACAATGGCAATTTGACTGTCACAAGTGAGTATGGCCGACTGCTTTTTGATGATGAGTATAAAATCAGAAATATTTTTATCTCAAAAAGTGTTAATATCAAACAAAAAGATAGTAATATAACCTCTGATTTTGGGTTCTACAACAAGGAAAAAGAGAACATGGTTTTCTACAAAAATGTTGAATTGAAAAACAAAAATGGATATTCAAAAAATGACTTTTATTTTTACGACACAAAGCGCGAAGAGGGCATGACTTTTGGTGAGAGAACTCCACTTGATAGTGTGGAACAGAGGAAAATTTATGATCTGCTTGATGATTTTGTCAATGCTTTAAACGATGATAAAAACAAGAATTATATCAGAAAAATTGTCAATGAAAATGAGAAGTTTAACAAAGAGCGCAGACGGAAAAAAGAGACCAAAATCAATGATGAGATTGTAATTGATCGCACAAAAAGAGTAAGAGTTAATATCAATGAATTCTAAGGACAGACCACTATCCGAGCGGCGAAAACGGCATGGCATGAAGGTGAGAAATAATGCATTTTGTAATTTTATGCAAATTGCGATTGATGTTGCGGAGAAGCAAATTGAGGACAAGAAGCGGCTAAAACACGAGCCAGAAATCCCTATTGGGTGCGTGATTGTTGATAACAAAACCAATAAAATTATTGCAAAAAGTTGCAATAAAACTATGGCAATGAAAAACCCTCTCCAACATGCTGAAATAGTGTGCATAAACCGCGCGATGAAGAGGCTAAAAACCAATCGTCTGACAGATTGCAGTTTGTATGTTACGCTTGAACCTTGTGCCATGTGCGCGAGCGCCATCATGCTTGCCAAAATTGACAGAGTTTATATCGGCTGTTTGAGCCCTAAAACAGGGGCTGTAATCAGCAATTTGCATATCTACAAACGCACAATTTGCAACCATGCCCCGGATGTTTATTACTGCATCATGGAAGAGGAGTGCAGGGCGCTTCTACGCGGCTTTTTTAGGGATGTGTAAAAAATAATTTGCAATATAAAAAAAGTATTTTCAAATCAAGAATAACGAATGAGCGAGCATGTTGGTATTGAAAATATTGGATTTTATATGCCGAATGCCGCAATAGATTTGGTTGAATTGGCAAAGCACACAAAACAAAATCCTGACAAGTTCACAAGGGGCTTGGGACAGTTAAAAATGTCGGTTGTAACGCCAAATCAGGATATAATTTCCATGGCCGCAAACGCCGCAAAACAGATATTGACGGAGGATATTATTGACAAAATTGATTTGGTTTTATTTGCAACAGAAAGCGCCGTTGATGCTTCAAAGTCGGCTGCAGTTGAGGTGCATAATTTGCTGAATTTGAGGAAAGAATGCCGATGTTTGGAATTCAAACATGCGTGCTACGGAGGCACTGGCGCAGTGTATTTGGCGCGCCAACATGTATGTCAAAATCCACAAAGCAAGGTGCTTGTTTTGATGAGCGACATAGCTTTTTACGGCTTCAAAACCAGTGGCGAGCCCACACAAGGATGCGGCGCGATTGCGCTGATTGTCTCCGCGGAACCGAAAATATGCACCTTCGGCACCGAAAATGTTTGTCTGACGAAGAAGTGTAATGACTTTTTTCGGCCTTCCTTTAAGCAAACGCCTATCTGGGACGGCCACATGTCAATCAGGGCTTATTTGTCAATGTATAATCAGGCAGCAGGCGAGTGGAGGAGAAAATACGGCGCTATTCCAGAAATCATGTGCTGTCATATGCCATTTGCGCGCATGCTTGACAAGTGTGTTGGCGTGCAGAAATACAGTACCGAGATAAAATCCTACGCGAGCACAATTGGCAATCTCTACACCGCATCACTGTATTTAGGGCTTTTGTCGCTGTTGAATAACTGCAAAGATGACCTATCTGGCCGCACGATTGGCATGTTTTCATACGGTTCGGGATCGGAATGTGAACTGTTTTCTGTCAAAATTTCAAGTGGATATAAGGACGTTTTGAACGCTAAAAAAGCCAGCATTGATGCCATGATTGCTGGCAGAATTACGGTTAATTATAGAATTTACAAAATGCTCTGGAAGAACTGGTTGAAGCGCGAGAAAAAGCTGAATTGGCATCTCAGAAGATATAAGACATCAATATTCAATGTGGAAGGAAACATAAAACTAATTTCTATAAAAAATGGAGCAAGATATTACGAATAGCTGGAAAAGAAAGTTGTTTAAAGGAAATCAGAATATTGGCAGAGCAAAAGTGCCAGCCAAGCTGATAATTAGTGGCGAGCACGCTGTTTTGTATAATGGACGGGCGCTGACATGTGCGATAAATCTGTGGATGAAAGTTGAAGTGCGGAAAACTTTTAGATATCGCATTGTGGTGGAGCAGGACAGAAAAAAAACTGTTGTCAACCTTGATGACGATTTTCCGGAAAATAAAATGGATAATCCGCTGTGTGAGATTTATCGGCAGTTTTTGCTATTCACTGAGTGTGATATTTACGGCATCAGGGTGAAAATAGACACGGAAATTCCATCACGATGTGGGCTTGGTTCGAGTGCCGCACTGGTTGTCGGGATGATAAAGGCACTGGATGACTTGTTCCAAACGCATCTGTCGCAATATAAAATGACATTGTTGGCGAAGAATTGCGAGAACATTTTTCATGGCAAGAGTAGCGGCATAGACGTGCAAACGATTTTAAGGAAAGGAATTGTGAGTTTTGATAATGACAAGGTCAAAAATTACAGACAAGGGTTCAACAAAATTTGCATAATTGACACTGGAAAGCCACAGTTTTCAACAAGAGAGGTAGTTGGATTTGTATCAAAAACCAATAGAAAAGACAGCAGATTGTGGGACAATTTTTGTGGAATAACAAATGGCATTGAAGATAATCTTTTTACAAAAACACGTGAGGTAAATTGTTTCATTGATAGCAATGAGCGCTTGCTTGAATATATTGGTATTGTTTCAAAAAAAACAGCAGCATTTATAAAGATATTAAAAAAATATGGTATGCATGCCAAAGTTTGCGGTGCAGGAACAATTGGCGAACGGGAGAAATTCGCAAACAACGGCGTAGTTGCTATCTTCCACGAGCTTGACAAATACCAAAAACAAAAGCTTCAAAAAATATGTAGAATTTTTAAATTTAAATTAAAATTTGCTGAAATCGTTTATTGAAGAATGCCTGCTTTGTGGAGTATTTTAGCTACCTCAAACCAGCTACCCTTACTTATTGCTGTTTTTTCTATTGCCGCCAAAACTTCTTTCTTGCAAATGGCCTCCCGTTCAGCAAGTTCACGCATTGCAATCTCACGCAATCTTTGTTCTGCGGCCTTCTGCATGTGCTCCAATTTAGCTTTCTTTCTCTCCTCCTCAAGCTTCATTTTGTTTTCCATCTTCTGCCTGAGGGCTTCAATTTTTTTGTTAATATAATCCTCGCGACTAATTCTGCTTTCTTCTTCTTGTCTTTTGATATTTGAAAACCTCTGTCTGCTGTTATCAGCCATTTCTTTCATCTTTTTGCCGAGAGCAAACGAGTATTCATCAAAATCTTTACTTGGTAAAATAGTCATTGAAGCTTGAGATGGCTGACGAGGTGTATTTTCTTCAACACGTTCTTTTTTAGGAACTTCTCTCATATTTCTAATCTCCGAAACTTCTTCGCTCTTTGACTTATTTTCATGACCACTTTTGGTAATCTCAGAAGATTTACTTTTTTTTAAACTGATCGCTTTAAAATTATTAGGCATTGGCACGAAAATTAAAAAACATCTTCTATTAATATAATTTTTGTAAAAGTCAATAGTGTTGATTTGTTTTAAATCACTTCTTTACATGTGTCTGAATATTGGGCTATAAACAATTCCATTGATAAAGGTTTGCTACTTTTTATTCTTGACAATTATTTTTTGTTTAAAATTGTGAACTGGTTTGAAGATGAAAACTTACTCAACATTGATACTTAATGAACGCGAGATAGGCAAGAAAAGCATGACAAAAAAGTTGTTAAAAAACAATGTAATTCCTGGCGTTATTTATTTGAAAGATGGTAAAAATTTGAATGTTTCCATTGATTTTAAGCAAATTAATTCAATCATTAGCGATCCCTCTGGTTTGACGCGAATTTATGAGGTTAAAGTCGGTGAAAAAAACATGGCATGTATGTTGAAAGAAGTTCAGTTTAATCCAGTATTTGACAGCCCACGACACTTTGATTTGATGGAGGTAAAGGATGGCGATGTTGTTAAAGTTGATATACCAGTGCGTATAATGAACAAAGATGTTTGCCCTGGCGTGAAAAACGGCGGCGATGTCTATGTCTTGTCTTACAATGTAAAGCTGAAATGCAAGGTTGAATGTATTCCATATGCTATTGAGGTTGATGTCAAAACAAGCAATATGGGAGATAAATTCTTCTTAAAAGATGTCACAATTCCAGAAGGATGTAGTATAATCAAAAACGTAATTTTAGCGCGTATTGCTGGTAAGAGAGTAATTAAAGAAGCAGTTGCTGCAACGGCCAATACGGAAACAACAGACACAACTCCAACAGATACCGCTGCTACAACGCCAGCTCCTGCTACAGCAGCAAAATAGTTGTTTGATTGGGCTATGATTTTTGTATTGATAATTGTTTTATTTGCACTTACATTAGGGATTATCTTTGCGAAGATTGATGGTCTGCAAAAAGTATGTAAAATGTTAAAAAGCGATATTGATAAATTAAAGGAAGATGTTGAAAGGAATAATCACAAAAATGGTTAGCAGTAGTTCAATAATTTTGCTATTTTGTTCACTTTGTGTGGTGCTTTTTTTGTGCAATCAAATGCAAGCATATGCTGCTTTTGATGATACTGTCTACATTCACGCCGAGAACAATATTATTGCTTCAAGTATTTGCAAAGCAATTGACATGGGTATAACTTTGATGATTCCGCTGTTTGCAATTATGTTTTGTATTATCGGTTTGCAGATATTCCAAGGTCAGGTAAAATGGACTGTCTTTCTAACTTTTTTTGTCGGTATTGCGGCTTTTAAAGGTGCCGGAACAATACTTGAATTTTTCATTCCAAACATGGGGCTTGAATTTGGTTGCAAGTGCGCAACATATAGATATTTGAGAGACACGGATGGTATAATTAAGTCATTTCCAACTGGTCTTGATGAAAAGTGTCGTGATAGTTCATTGCCACAAGATATAATGACGAGTGTTCCAACGGGCACCGTCACGGTTACTCCTGCTACGGCTACAACTCCTACTACTGTTAGCATAACACCATGATGTTTATGATTTTAGTTGTTTTATGACAAAGTTAGATAAATTGATAGACAAGTTGGACAAGAATACCCGCATGAAAGGTAGTTTGCTTTTACTTGCTTCGCTGTTCACGACAATATCACTAATTTCATATCATTCATCTGATGCGTGCTTGAATGTTGTCAGTAATGATCCTGTCAAAAATGTTTGTGGTAGATTAGGTGCAGTATGGGCTGACATTTTGTTACAGTATTTCGGTGCGGCAGCTTGTTTGGCCTTGCCATTTGGATTTTACATATCATACAGGATGTTGAGAAAAACTCCGCCAAAGTTCATTGGGTTTAAGTTTTTTTGCACCCTGATTGCAGTTCTTGCACTCGCAACTGTGCTTGGAAGTTTCTCGCGCTTCAACTTCAAATATCCATTTTTGCTTGGGGGGGCGTTCGGTTATTTTGTTAATATACATATTTCAAATGCAGTCATCAAGGTTGTGGTTGTGTTATTCTCAATTTTATTGCTTGTGGCATATCCTTACAGTGTGTTTTTGTTTGGTAGAAGGACACCAAGATATCATGAAAAAAGTGGTAAATC
>JAFSXL010000023.1 GCA_017444125.1 Rickettsiales bacterium
AAGGTATTCTTGTTGTCTTAATAGCATTTGAACCAATATTTATGTATTTGTATTCACATACACAGCTTGGATCGCAGTTTTTTTTCCATTCCTGTTTTCCCGTTACTGTATTAGTAACTCTCTGATAATCACACTTACATCCATCATTGCATACTTGTCTTAATTGTGGAACATCATGATTGATTATATGGTATCCAAAAGGCATATTTTCACCAAACTTCATGTATATTCCTGCACCTCTACGTAATACACATCCGATCGGATTTTGGTCAGCTGCAGGATTAACATTACAATTGTTGTGATTAATACAATCAGCTTGTATATGTGTAGCTGAAACAGAGCCATCTAATAACACTTGTGCAAAACCACCACCTTTATTGTTCGGATTAACGTCCGTGTACTTGTTTAAATGATTTTCGTAATATTCTCTTACAATTTGGGCGTCATATTGCGTATATTGTGTATCAGTATTCAGTTCGCATTCTTGATAATCTTCGCTAAGTTGCAATGTCGTTTCCCATTCATCAGTATCACCAACCTTCGTCGTTATAGGATGATATGTTGTTGTTTTTTCGGTTGCCGCTTTGCCCCACGGAAAATAATCACCATTTGCATAAACAATTAGCTGTTCACCGGTCGTCTCAAACCCTGTATCAATCCATGGCATACTTTGTCCAACTCCCTTATAGATACCATCATTTATATCGCTTCCGCCGGCTGTCGTTATTGATGAAGCCTTCAAAGTATAGACATTATCAATTCCGTTATCATAAGAACCAATGCATTTGCCCTCTCCTTCACTTGGAGCCATGCATTTAAAAAGAAAACATATTCCAAAAACTATTATTGTCTGTAAATCAAAATAGATCCAGGCCTTTATTTTCTGGCACAGAGTTTTAAAATCATTTGAACCTGACTGCAATATGTCAAATATCCACCTCGGATTGAACAGATTTTTTATAAATCCCATGAAACAGGTTCAAAAAATGAGCTATTTTTCATAATATATTTTTCAAGTTTTTTTTGAAAATTAGCGACCCCTCCCCCACAGATTTTGACATGTTTTTACAAAAACAAAAAAAGCAGATTTATGTTGCGCTGCCCGAAGCCACGCCCTCGCGGTTTTTTTAACCTCCTCGCTCAATCCGCCCTCGCTCACGCTCAGCTCTGCTCGGAGGAAAAACTCGCTCCGCGCATCGCAACATCTCCACTTGCAAATAATAATATTTTCTCAACCTTTAAATCATGTCTTTACTTTTTGGAGAACAACCAGCTGAGAGAACTAATTCAGATGATAAAACCAAGAAAAAAACTACAAAAGAACCAAAAGTTAAACTAATAGAAGATAAGCAAGAAATTAGCAAGGAACTAAGAGAAATAAAGCAAATTCACTCTTTTGATGCAGTTGGAGAGAGGATTTTACAGCAATTTCAGGATGATAAACTTCACCACGCAACGATGTTAAGTGGCTCATTTGGAATAGGAAAGGCCACTTTTGCCTATTGGTTGATTTGTCAGATGATTTTGTCAAAAGCACAAAATGAGGACATGAGGCAAGCAAATTTGCAGTTATTGCAGGAAAATAGACACCCAGATGTTTTTATTCTGCAATCTTCTGATGGGAAGGAAATAAGCGTAGAGAATGTCAGGGAATTGCTTGATGGATTTTTGTCACTGAAATCAACTTATGGTTATAAATTTGTCCTAATTGATGACATAAATTCTGTCAATGCCAATGGTGTAAATGCGCTGTTGAAGTCCCTTGAAGAACCGACAAAGAACACATTTTTCTTCATTATAAACCACAAAATTTCAACGTTATTAGATACGATTTATTCACGCTGCAATGAAGAAAAATTGACATTGTCAAGCAGTGATTGTCGTAAAATTTTGACACAACAACATGATGAGCTAACTGCTGACGAGATAAGCATTTATACTGACATGAGTGAGAATTCCGTTGCTTTTGCAAACATTTTGATTAGTTTAAACGTCTGTAAAATGGCTGTTTTTTTGCTTGATTACAACGAGATAAATGAGACAAATATTATCATCATTGCAAACAAAATAAAGCAAGCAATAAACAATTTGTGGACAGTTGTGGATACTAATTTCAAGACCTTACCACGTATTTTGAAGATTTCACTTCTGGAAAAGATAATATATTATTTCATATCACGGTTGCAAAAAATTGGCACGACAAGCGACAACATGCAAAAAATTGTGGTTTTGTCAAATACGCTAACCAAGCAGTTTATTGATATTAAGCAGTTTGAATTGCCGGTGAGGTTTTAGTTGTGCGGCGCGCGGAGCTGGTTTAGCTACCAAGCACAGCGATGAGGAGTATAGCGATGTCAAACTGCAATAGCGTGGACTGGCGCACGACATTAATATTAGCCAATTTTCACCTTATTCAAATCTGGCAACTTGATTGATACCAAATCACGATATGGTTCAAGCCCTTTCTCCAAATCAATAGGTTCAAGCTTGCCTTGGGCCTTCAACTCATCAAAACGTTGCTTGTGTTTAAAATAAATCTCACTGATGAAACGCACACCTTTCTCACCACGTTTGAGCTGCACAATCACCTCAACAACTGCATTAATATAGTCAATAACCTCGCTTGGTGGCATACCTAAACCTGCCTGCATGACCATCATTTTTAGCTGCTGCTTTGCCATTGCAGGAGTGTCGGCGTGGACTGTTGATATTGACCCAGGGTGACCTGTGTTGATAGCACGCAAGAAACTAAATGCCTCTGCTCCACGTATCTCTCCCACGATTATGCGCTCTGGTCTCATACGCAGACAAACCTCAACCAAATCCTGAGCGGTCACATTAGCACGTCCCTGTCCACCTTTGGAACATATCAAATGCAAGTGATTTGGATGACGCGACAAGTCAATTTCTCGGGCATCCTCAATAGTGATTAAGCGTTCCGTTCTCGGAATTGCACGCAGAACTGCATTTGTAAATGTTGTTTTACCAGTTGATGTACCACCGGCACAGATTGTATTTTTTTTGAATAGGACGGTATATTGCAAAAACTCTTTCAGGCGGCGCTGGCAGAGCAGCTCATACAACAAACGGTCATTTAAATCCTCTGTTGCATCAACTAAACAGTTATCAAAACAGTGCATTTTTTCATAGTCATCAAGTGTCCACTTCAATGTAGATGGCTTACGTATTGAATATGCAATTTGCCCCGGCTCACATGCAGGAGGAATGACTATCTGCACACGATAACCATTTGGTAGTGTTCCACCAAGAAGCGGATGTTCCTCATTAACCATCTGCTCAGTTGACTGCGCAATCAATGATGCCATTCCGCGCAGATGTTTCATATCCAATGTTGGCACCTGATATGGTTTTTGTTCTCCGTATTGTTCCACCCATATCTCACATGGTTTGTTGATGGTAACTTCGGTCACACCATCACGGTTAAAGTATTCCTCAAATGGTTGCAAAAATGAATTCAGTGCAGTCAGTGATTGCATGCCTGATTATAATTATTTTTTTTGGAAATGCAACAATCTTCATATCTTGACATTTCCAATTTCTCTTTTATACTCTCCCAGTTAAAACTTGTTTTTTATGAAAATTTCATCACTTAAGACGTTCTCTTCGAGAGAGAGAGAGAGAGAGAGAGA
>JAFSXL010000024.1 GCA_017444125.1 Rickettsiales bacterium
GCTACGCTCTTCCTCGCTGCGCTCGGCGGCCAAACCAGCTCCGCCCAGCGCAACAAATCAATACAAAAATTTAACAGAGCATGATATAACGAAATTAATTTACAAAAAAAATTTCTTTTGCTAAAATGGTTGTGTAGTTTTATTTTATTTTTATGACTGACGATGACAAAAAGAAAACAGCATGCTTGTTTCTTACCCTACCAGAGAGAGTAACAGTGAATAATAACGGAGGATACGAATATGCGGATAAGAACGCAAAAAATTATTTCAGCAAATTTTGGGGATATAGCGTTGTGCCATTGGATCCGAATGCTCCTGACTTAATCAAATATTTTTGTAGTCAAGCCTCTCAACAAAAGATTGATAACGTACAAGTAATATTTGACATTCATGGAGACAAAGATGCATTATCGCTACCAAGTGGCGGCACATTGGTTCATGAACTTGTACCATTATTCTCCAAGTTAACAGCACGCAACCTTGACATAATAATGGCGAATTGTCAAGGAAGTGAAAATGTGCGAACAATGTTTGGCATGGAATCACTGAACACAAAAATCAAAAAGTTAAACGAGACGGCGTCGCTTATTAATTATGATAAAAACGTTTCGTTATATTACATGCCAAAAGGTCATGATGCCAATATAACATTTACTAAAAATGGGGATATATTTTTTATAAGCAACGATGTAGACCGAGCTGTTAGAAAACAAGACGATTTGAATGATGTTTTTACAGAAACATTCTATAAAACAAAAGATCAAAAAGATGATGAATATGATTTACAGATAGTTCACAAAGACGGTTGTTGGCATATACCAACAAAAGATGGTAAAACTAATATTCTGGAAGGAATTTATAAAAATAAACCACCAAGAAAATATGATATAAATGCAGGCTATAATAAAGAAGTTTCGACCGACCTTGTGCCCTATGAACCACCACTGGCTTCAAAAATAAAAAATGAACCTGATCTCAACTTAAACAAAAAAAATGAAATTAACACAACAATCAAGAAATAAATTTTAAATCTTCTCCTCCACCAGTTTCATCAACTCTTCATCTGGAAGCTGTTTGATATAGTGAAGATTAATATTCTTCAACTTCTCAAAGTCAAACCTGCTTGGAGATTTACCACAGCGAGAAATATCAAATGCCTTGATGGCCTCTTCTTTGCTGTAAATCTCCTTCTCGGTGCCATCATTCCAGCCGAGGTGTAGGAGATAATTGAAAATTGCATCACTGAGATAACCCTGTTTTTGGTAGTCGCTCACCGCAACAGCATGCTTGCGTTTGGAGAGTTTCTTCCCTTGAATGTCGTAAATTAGTGGGATGTGTGCGAACTGCGGGATGGTTAGCTCTTGACCGTTGAGCATCTTGATGCCTGCCTTTTGGATGGCCTGATAAATCAATATTTGTTTTGGCGTGTTGGATATGTGGTCATCCCCACGAATGACGTGCGTGATGCCCATATCCATGTCATCGCAAACCACTGCCAGCATGTAAGTTGGCACGCCATTTGAGCGGATAAGCACAAAGTCATCTTGGGTTTTGTTGTCAAATTTGATGTCCCCGCGGATGAGGTCATGCATTAGCACTTCGCCCTCTGGAATGTTGAGACGTATTACTGGTTGAATACCTTTGGCCTTGGCCGCTGCAATGTTTGCCTGCACCTCGGCACTGGCGCCCTTCCACTTGCTGCCATCGTAGCGGTAATATATTTTGTTCTCCTCGCAGTATTTCTTGCGCGCATCAATCTCTTCTGGTGTGTCGTAAGCATAATAGGCAAGGCCTTTCTCAACCAGCTTTTCAGCAATCTCACGGTGGCGTGGATAGCGCGTTGATTGTAGGATAATGCCCTTTTTCTCATCACCTTGATAAAAGCACTCCTTCGGGATATTCAACTCGGACAGAAAGTCGCTATCGTAGTCAATACCGAGCCAGTCAATACCTTTGATAATCTCGTCAATGGCCTCTTGTGAGTTGCGCTGAGTGTCGGTGTCTTCAATGCGCAACAGCATTTTCCCATTATTATGACGAGCAAATAGGTAATTAAATACAGCAGTTCTTGCCCCGCCGATGTGGAGCATCCCTGTTGGACTTGGCGCAAAACGAACAATTACTTGGTTTGGTGATGACATGCCTTCCTGAAATCTAATTAAAATTAAAATTCAAGAATAAAATATGAATTGCGCGGCCCGAGGCCTCGCCCTCGCGGTTTGCATTTTCCTCCGCACTTCGTTTGTCTGGCAAACGTGCTCCGCGCCGACGCAATTCAAAAATAAATTTGACATGAATAGAATTTAAAGATAAAATTAGAAGAAATTAAGAATTTATGGACAAAATATCAAAACAAGACAAAAAAATAACCATAGTTAGTACTAACTGTCCAGATTTTACAATAAAAGCATCCCCGGAAAATTTGTACGTCCTTAAAAATGGAATATTAAAAACATCAAATTACTGCCTTTCTGATAGCGACAATTATATAGATCTATATATGAATACTTTTGTCGATTTAAAAAAAAGCAAATCAAAGAAGCAAAAAAACATAGAGAAGTCTGCTATTTATTATGATCATAGTTTATATAACGGCTATTTAAACACTCTTCTGTTTCCATCAAAATCAAACCAAATAAATGGGTACTATCATGATGGCGACACACACAATGATGTAAGTATAAAAGATACAACAAAACATTATACAATGGAAATATATGAACATGGCAATGCACAAAGAAAATTTGCAAAAAATATACTAAGAACGGGTCTTGAAATAAACGATAGTAATTTTCAAAAATTAGATAGTTTTTATTTAAAAAGCCGTGCATGCCATGGAGCATACTTTGATGATAATACAAATATTTTTACTGAAATACAAAAAAAACTAAAAAACTGTGATAACAAAGAGCCAAAATGCTTTGTTCGTCTTGTTAAGAAAGATTATATTTCACAAACATGTATGATCTTGAACAAAGAACGAGGCACTCGTAGGTTTACAGATTTGCCAAAATCAAATAAAGAAAACAAACCAGTAATATACGAAGAGCTGTATGCAGATAAAGACAAATATTTTGATTATTATTACGTTACAAAAGATGCAATCTATAAAGTTCCACATGTTTTAGTGCACAATAGAGTTGATCTGATTGACACAGGCGGATTTGATCAGGTATTTCAGAAATATCAACATCAAAATATTGATCTTAATAAAGATACTCAAGATGAGTATGATAATAAAAATAAAAGTAGTACAATTGATGAATTAGCTAAAAGATGTAAGGAAGAAATAGAATTTAGTGAATGTGATGATTTAAAGAAAGACCTTGAAGAATATGTAAAGAAAAAAAAGCAACAAGAATACAAGAAAAGGTGTGAGAATAATCTTATCTCCTTACGGCCTAAGCAATGGCGTGATTTTTATTAACTCTTCTTCCTCTTCCCTCCCCTCTTCTTTTTCTCAACTTTCTTAACTTTCTTCACCTTCTTTGACTTCACAATCGCCTTTTTGATGCTAACCTTGCTGAACTTCTTGCCCTTGATTGGCTTGATTTTTGGTGTCTCGCGCTTCATTTTGGCTTCACCTTTGTCGTCTGACATTTTCATAATGCGGAGGATATCAGAGATAATGTCCTCATATACCACATCACTCACCTTCTCACTGAGATTACTACCACGGATACTATCAAAAAGATAAACCATAAAAACCTTTTTCTGGCCATATTCATTGTCAACATTAACATTTGATTTAGCTTTTTTGCGCTGGATGGCCATTTTGCGCGCCATTCTGGCATCCATGATGTGTTCTATTACAAGCAGTCCAATAAAAAGGACAGTAAATACAATCGGGACAGTCAGTGGGCGACCAAACATGGTATTGACAATAAACCCTTCGGCGGCGAAATATGAGAACGTCACACCGATTGAGAACAGGTTTTTCATTATCCACTGGGAGAGGCCATATTTTGATGTAAGTCCTTGACGAGAGAGGGAATAGTTGACTGTTTCTAATATCTGCTTGCTTTGCGCGGCCGTGACAAGTCCTTGACGGACAAAGTGCTTCATTTTGTAGACAAGCTTCTTCTTCCGCAATATTGGTAATAATTGTCCCAGCGCGATAAATGCAATGGTATAAATGACAAACATCACAGCAAAGTTGCCATCTATCAGATATGTCTCGTCACCGGTGACTTTCTTGTAGAGTGCAGCGTCAATCGGCATCATTATCATCACTGCCCAGATACCTGCAATTATTTCCATGTAATAACGAACCAAGAGGTCTCCGATAAAATTTAAGAACTTGTCCTTCATTTCAAAAAATAATACAAAAACAGTTTTTCACAAATTTAATTTGCAAGTGGTTTTATTATGGAAGATTTTTTTTGTATTGCGCGGCCGCAGGCCTTGACTTGTCAAGGGCGGAGGCGGTCGGCAGCGGCCGCGCATGCCAAAGGCCCCGCACGTCCAATGGTGCAAAGTGCTTTTCGTGCGCAGGGGCTTTGGCGTAAAGACCCGCAAA
>JAFSXL010000025.1 GCA_017444125.1 Rickettsiales bacterium
TATTCTTTGAACTTCGTTTTTACATCTCTTTCAATCTCGCTTCCTTTGTCTTCTTTACATTCAAATATGAATAGATATTCTTT
This sequence comes from Rickettsiales bacterium, assembly GCA_017444125.1. Classification (GTDB taxonomy): domain Bacteria; phylum Pseudomonadota; class Alphaproteobacteria; order Rickettsiales; family Deianiraeaceae; genus UBA4311. The sequence continues at coordinate 84 of JAFSXL010000025.1, forward strand.
GAAATCTTCTATTGTTTGGTCTGCTTCTATCTTATATCTTTCCTCTAAGTCAGTAGTTCTTCCAATGTGCACACTTGACTTATTTACCTCTCTGATGTAGATGTATTCGGGCATCAGTCAATTTGATGTTGTGGATTTTAATATTCAAGAAATTTATGTTGCGCTGCCCGAAGCCACGCCCTCGCCGTTTGGCACCGCTACGCTGCCCCTCCCTCGCTACGCTCGCTCGGCGGCAAAACGCGCTCCGCGCCACGCACCAACTCAATAATTGACAATTAGAAAAAATGTTTTTCTCATTCGGTTGATGCTATTTTCTATTATCGTACAATCGTTTGTTGCTACATTTGCGATGCTTTGTGTGATTGGTCCAATATGTATGACTGTAATTAACACAACGATACTTAATGGATTTGGAACTGGCATTTTTGCTGGACTTGGTGTAGCGGTTGCAGACAGTATCTACATAATAGCTGCAAGTTTGGCCATTTCTGCGTTGGAAGATATTTTACAAAGCAAGGCGATTACTATTGTCGGAATGGTTGGAAGCTTGTTCTTGTTCTATTTGGCATACAAATTTTGGAATACAAAAGTGAATTTGAAGAGTGCCAAAAGAGCGTCAAAAAGTAGATTAAAAAGCTTCTTGACGTTATTCAGTATTACAATGACTGGACCAACCACAATAATTACATACTCGGTTGTGTTTTCAAGTTTTCTTGGAAAAACAGATTTTAGCGCACTCTCTGCCATTGTTGGAGGCATGTGTGCAACATTTTTGTTCTACTTATTGGTAGTTGGTGTAATATCTATTGCCAGAAAGAAAATGAATGAAAAAGTTGTAGCGGTTTTAAATAAAATAGCCACTGTAATAATAACAATTCTTGCGTTAAAATTGATGTTTGAAGGAATAAAAAGTTTAATTGTATAATTATGAAAAAGTGTGATTTGTCAAACGAAAAGCTGCTTGAAATCTACAATGAAATGGTGTTTATCCGCAAGTTTGAAGAGAAATGCGCGGTGGCATATCAGCAGGGTTTGATTATCGGTTTTTGCCACTTATACACAGGGCAAGAAGCAGTTTTGTGTGGTATAAAAGCAAACATGCAAGATGGAGACAACACAATCACTTCCTACCGTTGCCACACACAGGCAGCACTGTTTAGCAAAAATCCTTACGGCGTCATGTGCGAGCTCTTCGGCAGGCAAGACGGACTGTCAAAAGGCAAAGGAGGAAGTATGCATATCTTTGCACCAGAGGGCAATTTCTGGGGCGGACACGGCATTGTCGGCGCCCAAGTTCCATTGGGGACAGGCATTGCGTTTGCGGAAAAATACAAAGGCACTAACAACATCGCAATAGTATTCATGGGCGATGGTGCAGTCAATCAGGGACAGGTCTACGAAAGCTGGAACATGGCCTCGCTGTGGGGATTGCCAGTTTTGTATATCATTGAGAATAATAAATACGCCATGGGAACTGCGGTGGAGCGCCACTCATGCAACAAGGCAGAACTCTTCAAGAGGGGCGAGCCAATGCATATTCACGGGGAAGAAGTTGATGGCATGGATTTTTTTGCAGTATATGAAAAGGCCAAAGAGCTCATGGGAAAAGTCCGTAAGGAGTGCAGGCCATACATCTTGCAGGTCAATACATATCGCTACCGCGGGCACTCAATGAGCGACCCTGCGACATACCGCACAAAGGAAGAAGTGAACTCCTGGAAAGAGCGCGATGCAGTCAAGGGATTTGGCGCAAAGCTTGTTGAAATGGGTGCGTTGACGACCGACAAAATTGATGAAATTGACGAGCAGAAAACTGATGAAGTCAATGATATTTTCAACCGCGCAAAGAGTTGTCCGATGACCGATTTGAGTGAGTTGGAAACAGATATTTTTGTTTAAAAGTTCGTAAATGTTTGTCAATCAATTATTGGTTGATTTTTGATAAAAAGTATTTGTCTTTTTGTAAAAACCTGCTAAAATAACTTCGTAATTACAAAAATGGCAACGGCATCGCTAATCACATTCATGGTCTTGACTTACCTCTTGTGCTCGTTGCAATTCTCAAAGATTGTTTGTTTTCTGGGTGAATATCGCACAAAAAATAAAATAATGCAGCAAATCATTGCTAAAATCCAAAAAATCAACAATAAAAAGTCATCTCTAAAAACATTCGGAAACATACTTGATGTGACAAAATGTCTCATCGCAACACTGTTGTCGGCATATTTTTTTGAGAACAAATATATCATGGATACGACCGCTGTTGTAGCGCACTTGGGACACCATTTTCCGTTGTGGAATAAGTTCAAAAATGAGAGCAAAAACTTCATCAATTTGATATTGACCGGGTTTGTCCTTGACCCAATTACAGGTGTTAGTATGCTTATAGCATTTGGTTTTGCGGCCTTCAAAAGTAGCTACACATCGGTTGCTATTACCTCCGCAACAATGATTGGAATGATTAAAACCGTGATGCATATCTTCCTTTTCGGGAACACCGACTACATTGAAGTGGTGTTTTTTGTTGGATTTGGTGCACTTGCAATCTCAAAAAACAAAAAGATTTTGTTGTATATTTGCACTCACATTGCTGGCAAACGAAGGAAGAAAAAGAAAGAGATTGAAAAACTAGATATGATTAGAGCAACACTGATTAAAAAGTGGTTTTTTAAGAAATTTGTGATAAAAGATAAGTTGTTAAAAAAAGAAGAAAAGCATGATGATAAAATATATACAGTGAATGGCAAATCGCTTAAAAAAGATGTAAAACAGAGCAAAATTGATAAGAAAAAGAAGATAGATAAACAAATGAAACACATGATGAAAATGTCAAAAAGTGAGGAGTTTGAGATAAGGAACGTTAGAAAAGGGAGTTATTAGTTGGCGCGCTGAGCGGAATTAGTTTTTCCATACGAGCGGAGCCCGAGCGAGAAGATGAAAAACCGTGAGGGCGTGGCCTCGGGCAGCGCAACAAATTGTTTGCAAATTATTGATTGATTTTTATTTTTTTACAAAATTACATCTTGCGGTTTTGTTATGATTTCAACTAAAAATATATCACTTGCAATAGCGGTTTGCGGATTGGTTTGCTCATGCCAGTCATTCAAAAAGGAGTCAAATAACAACAAACAAACAAAAATTGAAGATAGAGATTTCAGTGCAATCAAAGGTCCAAAAAGAAAATATAAGGATTATGTAGGTAGCATGTTTAGTGGCAAGCAACCAATCTTGTGGAACTCTGACGAAGGAATAAAAATGTTGAGAGAAACAAACTACTCAAAGCCATTCTATGAGTTAGCACATCACTTTGCAATCCAGCAGTGGCCAACGTCATGCGGTTTTGCAACAATGCGCCTTATTCTGTCAGCAATATATGAAAATACTGGCACACAGTTCTTGTTGGATAAAAAACACTCGCTGTTGAAGGAATATAACGGCATAGACAATGGCAGATTTGTTTTGACGGAAGACAATATTGCGGAACTTTACAAAGGTGATGAAGATGATAAGGATTATCTGGTTGTTACGCGCCAAAGAGCAAGAAAAAACGGTGAATATAGTGGCGGAATAAGCTTGAAGAATTTAGAAGAATTGTTTAATTTGCATCCACATGTAAAGGCGGCGGCATATCCTGTTGGACCAGAACACATGACAAGAGAAAACATCAATCAGTTTAGAAAGCTTATCAAGGACATAACGTCGCACAAAGACAAATACCTTGCTGTCAACTACCATTTTGGCTTGATTTATCCATTTACAAGCGGACATTTCTCGCCGGTTGTTGCATATCATGAAGGCAAGGACATGGTTTTAATCATGGATGTTGCTGGACATCTTGGTACATGGGTTTGGGTCAATGTTGAAGATTTGTATCGCTCAATGAATGCGGTGATTAGTGGCTTTGATAGGGGATACATTGTTATAGAGCAAACAAAATAAAAGATGTATCGCCACCAAAGGCCTCACCATTGCGATTTTTTTACCTACTCGCTCACGCTTGGCCTCGCTCGGAGAAAAAATTCGCTACGCAAATCTCAACATCACATTATTATTTATTCGCATTTTCTGCCTCTGCGCGCTTTTCCTCAAAGAACTTCTCAAAGCCAGCAACATCCAGTTTCTCAACGTTCTTCTTTACTCGGTCGTAAATGAAATCAAACACTTTTGCTTCTTTGATTGCAAAACGAATATAGTTACGCATTTGTTCATCTTTTTGGAGTTGCTCCAAAACCTTGTTGACATCCATTCCGCCACGGATTGCATCCTGTGTTGCAGCGCTTGCAACTTCATCATCGGTGACTTCAATAGCATTTTCTTTTGCGATTGCATCAGTTAAATAGAATGAAGCATAGCTTTTCTCTAAGCTTAACAAGATGGCTTTTCTTGCTTCTTTCTCATTGAATTTCTTGTCATCTTTGTGAGCTTCTTTTTCCTTATCCAAGCGTTCTTCAAGCTCATTTTCAATTACGCTTTCAGGCAAATCAAACTTGTTTTTTGCAATAATTGTTTCAAAAATTTCGTCCTTCAAAAAACCTTTCATCTGGCTTTCGTAGAAATTTTTCATGTTTGTGAACAACAATTCACGAACTTTATCCATGCTTTCAAAGCCAATTTCCTTTGCAAACTCAGCGTTCAATTCCGGCAATGTTTTGACAAAAACATCATTGATTTTTACTGAGAAAATTGCCTCTACACCTGCCAATTCTGTTGAGTGATATACCTCTGGGAACTTGACTTTTACCTCAACACTATCACCTTTTTTGTGGCCTATCAAAGCGTCTTCAAAACCATCTATAAATGCGTGGCTGCCGATCTCCAATTTGTAGCCTTTTGCTGCTCCGCCAGGGAACTCAACATTTGTATCAGCTCTTCTGCCGATGAAGTCAATGTCAACCAAGTCACCTTTCTCAACGGATTTTTCGCTCTCATCAAGGTTGTGTTTTGCCATTCTTTCTCTAAACCTTTCAACTTCTTTGTTTTTATCATCCTCACTCATTTCAAGTTCTTTGACATTGAATGTGAACTTCTCGTAATTAATCTTTGGCACTTCTGGCTTTTTCACCAAACGCACAACAACATTGATGTCTTTGTCCTTTTTTATCTCGCTTGCAACCGTGACTTCTGGTGATACAGCAAGGTTGTATTCTTCGTCCTTCACGATCTCGTCAATCGTTTTTCTGATTTCACTGTTGACTGCACGATATAAAGCGTCCTCGCCGTAGTGCTTTTCAACAACATCAATAGGTGCATGACCGTTCCTAAATCCATCCAAGTGAACTCTTGCCTGTATCTTTTTTAGCTCCTCAGAAATCGTCTCTTTCAAGTCATCACTGTAAAGTGTAATATTCCACTCGTGTGTTAGGCTGTCCACCTTTTTTGCTAATTTTCTCTTCGCAACCATATACAAAATAATAAACATCTAAGTGCGATTGAAGGGACTTGAACCCTTACACCTTGCGGCACAAGGACCTAAACCTTGCGTGTCTACCAATTCCACCACAATCGCAACTTCGAGAGTTGATAATCATTTTTATTTAATTGTCAACAAAATAAAAAAAGTTGCGCTGCCCGAGGCCACGCCCTCGCGGTTTGTATTTCGCTCCTCGCGTTGCTCCTCGCACAAACGCGCTCCGCGCCGCGCAACACTATTTTTTTCCAGCTTTTATTGTTGCAAATAAGAAAAGACAAATCAACAAGAAATTATGACAATAGAAATCAAATACAATCCACACGAGGATGAGCAAAAAGAGCAAGACAAATGGTTCAACAGTGACCTGTATTACTGGGACAAAAGCAAACCACAGAACTTGGATTTTGTTGTTGATACGCCTCCGCCAACGGTCAGTGGTGTGCTTCACATGGGGCACGTGTTTTCATATTGTCAACCTGACTTTGTAGCGCGCTATCACAGAATGTGCGGGAAAAATGTGTTTTATCCAATCGGTTTTGACGACAATGGTCTGCCAACTGAACGATTAGTTGAAAAAACGCACAATGTCAAGGGCGCATGGATGAATAAACAAGGCAAAAAGCAGGAGTTCATTGACCTGTGCTACGGTGTGGTTGACAATGCGGAGAAGGAGTTTGAAAAGCTATTTAAGACACTTGGTATCTCGTATGACTGGCGGCAGAAATATCAAACCATATCAAAAAGCACAAACGATTTGGCGGTGGAGACATACAACAAGCTCAAACGCGCAGGGCTTGTGGAGCAGCGTCAAGGGCCTGTCTACTGGGATGTTGTAGACCAAACTGCATTAGCTCAATCAATAATTGAAGATAAAGAAGTTGCCGGTGCCGAGCACTATTTAATTTGGGATATTTACGATACCAAAGATAGTGAAAAATCAACCGAGCAGGCAGTGATAATGACAACAAGACCAGAGCTTTTGCCTGCTTGTGTAGCTGTATTTTACAATCCAGAAGACAGCAGATTTACTCATCTCAAAGGCAAGTTTATACAATTTTCAAATATTACGGGAAAAGTGCCTTGCCTGCCTGACGAAGCAGTGCGAATTGACAAGGGAACAGGTCTTGTAATGTGTTGCACATATGGTGATTGGCAAGATGTTGAGTGGGTGAGAAAACACAAATTGCAAAGTAAAGTTATTGTAGATAAGGAGGGGAGATTTGAATGCAAGTTTTATACACCAAACGATAAGGGACTGTATCCAAAAGCCATTGATGCGCGCAAACAAATTATGGATAAAATCCAAAGCGAGACACCTGAAAAAGTGAAAGAAATCAAACCAATTAAACATATGGTTAAAGTTGGTGAGAGGTCAAAAGAGCCAGTAGAAATTATTGAAAGCACGCAACTTTATGTAAAAACCCTTGATTTCAAAGAGGATTTACTGGTTTTATCAAAATATGTCAATTTTCATCCAGCACACCTGAAAAACCGCCTTATTCAATGGATTGAAGGACTAAATCAAGATTGGTGCATTTCAAGAGATAGGTTTTTTGGAATTGAGATACCTGACAACAGCGATTTACAACAAGTTTTTGACACTTGGTTCACAAGTTCATCAAGTCCGTATGTTTGCAGAGAGAGCGAAAGATTAGAGCGAAGCAAAGGCGAGTATGATGATAGATTGAAAAACACAACCGCACTTCGTCCGCAAGCCCACGAAATCATTAGAACTTGGACTTTTAGCACAATGTTAAAGACATATTTAATGGCTTTAATTGACAATAATTTACTTGAAGAGAGGGCAAAAAACCGCAGCCGCATTGCAGATTGGCTGGAAAAGGATTTAGGTCAACAATTTATAGTTGAAAAACTTATACCTTGGAAGGATGTTATGTTGTCGGGTTGGTGCTTGGCGAAGGACGGTGCAAAAATGTCAAAAAGTGCAGGAAATGTTATAACCCCAACTAATTTGATACAAGAAAAAGGAAGCGACATTGTCCGTTATTGGTCTGGTAGTTGTAGCTTGGGAGTTGATACGGCGTTCAACGAGACCAAATTCGCAGACGGAAAAAAGTTGGTTAATAAGATTTTAAATGCAACAAAGTTTGCATTAATGCATTTTGAAAAACAAAATTTACAACATAAAACAATAAAAGAATGCTTAAAAAATGTTGATAAAACAGCAGATAAATGGATTATTTCAAGATTATTTCAGGTAATTAAACAATATCGTAAATCATTTGATGAGTTTGAGTATTCAGTTGCTAAAAATGTTGTTGAACGTCTGTTTTGGGATGAATATTGTGACAATTATCTTGAACTCGTAAAGGCTCGTGCCTATGCCGACGATTTGTCCGCTCTTGCAACTTTGCGAGTGATGACAGAAGCATTTTTGTTGTTATTTGCACCGTATGTCTCGCATTTGACGAGTGCAGTTTATCGCTACATTTTTAACAAGGAAGTCCATAAATGTGGCAGTTTCGCTGAACTTTTTGCTATTGATTTTGCTGACAAACAAGCCGTTGAAGATATGAAAACAGGGCTGGAAATTATCAACTTTGTCCGTCAAAAAAAAGCAGAAATGCAGGTTTCAATCAAAGTCATGATCAAAAAACTTGTTGTTCCTGCTATGCCAAAAACCATTGAAGACGACATCAAAGCGATGTTGAGTGTGGAAAATGTTGAGGTTGGAAGTGAAATGGAGATGTTTTTATAATTTTTGTATATGATTGTTTATAATGGGTTTGATGTTCCTTTATTAGATGAAAAAGAAAAAGATACATATTTTGAGCAATATAAAAACAGTATCCAAAGGGATTGGAATAAAATAAAAGAGCTAAAACAAAACAAAGAAGATGTAAAGAAGTATGATTTTTGGAATGGTAATGTCATTGATATAGTTCAATATTTTATTATCAATTTTGTTGATAACGAAAAAGAATTGTTAAAATTGCAAAACATTATCAATGAAAATGTTCCGCGTAATGGGTATCTTGTGAAAAACAATCCAGATATAGATAAAAAGACATTTTTTAGAATTTTAAAATATAAAGATATACAACTTTTTGATGAGGATAATGAGTTGAAAGATTATGTTTTTACATTATGTTGTAGTGTCAATTTTTATAAGTCATTGTTAAATCAAATCGGTTTTTGTTTATACAATATAGAAAAAAAGAAAAACGAACATTTGAATAATTTGGTATTAAAATCACAGGAATATGCCAAAAGTTATGGTTGGAAATCAATTCTTTTGTTTTGTTTGGCTTTTGGCTGGTTTTTAATTTGTGAATTTTTCAATTTTTCTGGTTTTTCTCTACAAATCAACGATAACAGAATTTTAATGCACTTTTTTGAAAAACAAATATATCAAAAAGAAATTTTCATTTTCCTCTCAAAACTACTTTTCAAACTGCCATCATTTGTTTTGTGCTTGGTTGGAGTAAAATTTTTGTATTTGTTTGTGCAGTATAAAACAGAGGAGCGGGAATTTTCAATGCTTGATAGTTATTTAGAAAAAATACCAAACGATTGCAAACGAGAAAAGGCAGAACTGATTAAACAGCTGGCCCCGCATTTCTTCCCAGACAAAAAAGCAGCCAAAATTTCACAAGGTTTCTTGCAGGAGTTGTTGCGAAAGGCGCTGGAAAAATGATAAATCTTCATCATCTCACCAGATTGTCATTTTCATCATACAAATGCCGTTTTCGCATCTGCTGGCAGTAGTCAACTTCCTCATCTTTTGGAAAGATAACTTCTTGTGCAAAAAGTGATTGGTAAATTGGTTTTACGCGTTTGCTTTGTGTTTCAAAGTAGACCTCGCCTTTTTTTCTGATAAACTTGCTTGTGAACTCAATCGCAAATTTCTGTCCGTGTTTGTCATCGATAAATGGTTTGAGGGCCTCTACATATACATGTTGGAAATAGTCGCGCTCGCAGTGGTTAATGCTATAAAATGATGGTAATTGATAGTTGGTTGGATAAATATTTTGCTCATAACCAACAAATTTCAGTTGCAATGTGCCATTGTTATTGATCCTTACAAACTTTACTGGATATTGCGTATATTTTGAGAACACATAAGTCCATTTGAATGCGCGGTAAGCTAGTGAAATGGTGATAAAAATGAAGATATATCTGTATTTCTTGTCAACAAACAAATTGGCAATAAATATCTTTATCAGTTCCCACATTTGCGTGCCTATTTACTGGTTTTACTCAGCTTGAATATCACTGATTGTTGGATTATCGTGAAGATGTTGCTGCACGACCAGTAGAGTACAAGTCCAGCTGGCATTGGTGCTAATATGAACGTCAAAATAATAGGCATCCATTTGAAGATTTTCTGCTGTGATTTATCCATTTGTGGCATTGGTGTCATAAGTTGCTGGACGAACATTGTTAGTCCCATGAATATTGGTAAGACACCTATTTGTAGGAACGATGGAACATCATATGGCAGCAACCCGAACAGGTTAAAAATTGAAGTTGGGTCCTTTGATGACAAGTCAACAATCCAGCCAATAAACGGTGCATCACGCATTTCTATTGATATGACAAGCACCTTATAAAGCGCAAAGAATACAGGAATTTGGAACAGCATTGGAACTATTGCTGACATTGGATTAATGTTCTCCTGCTTGTAGAGCTCATACGTTGCCATTTGCAGCGCGCGCCTGTCGTTAGCATATGTCTCCTTCAATTCTTTTAGTTTAGGTGCAACATTTTTCATTCGCGCAGTTGCTTTGTAAGACCTGTTTGCAAGCGGGAAAATTATCATTCTTACCAAGATTGTCAGTAAAATAATAGCCACACCAAAGTTCCCGCTTAGCGCATACAGCTTTTTTAGTATTATCAATAGCGGTTTTGAGATGAAGTAGAACATGCCGAAATCAATGGCTTTGTCAAACTTTTGTATTTTGTATTTATCCGCCACATATTGCAGGTGCTCCAAGCGCTTTGGTCCGACAAAAATGACACTTTCTGACTTAAATGTCTGACCTTTTGCAACACTCTTCTCTGCGTTCAAGAAATCTATTTGGTAGCTGTCTCTGTCTTTGTTGTAGCGCGCAGCATAGGTTTTTAGCTCTCTCTGGCCGTCATTGTCAATCAGCGCAGTCAGCCAATACTGGTCGGAGAAGCCAATCCAGCCATCTTGCGAGGTCTTGTTTTCAATGTTATTTTTCTTCACATCATCGTAAGTTATCTCCTTGATGTTGTCGTTGTTCATCAGTAGCACACCGCGCCAAGCATATGAATTTTCAATTCTGTCCTTCGTGTCTTTTGAGAAAATCCTGACATAGTTTGCAAGCTTACGTGGCTCTTTCTCACTCACAACTTCCTGTGAAATGTGGACGATATAATTGTCATCAAATGTGTATTTTGTCCTGTAATTTAGCCCATTTTTCTGACCTTTCAGAGTGATACTGTCGGTGGTTTGCTTTTCAATTTTCCAGTCAATATTCCTACTCTCACCAAGAATTCCTGCCTCAATATAGTGGTTTTCGTCCAGCAAAATCACATTTGCCAAGCTGCCTTCGTGCTGTTTGTAGTTTTTCAACGTGGCATATGATATACGATTATTATTCACATCAACTGCAAATTGTGCTGTTTTGGTTTCTAAATAGACATTTTTCTGTGGTTTAAGTGTGCTTTTGGTTTGCTGCGCGACCTCTTGTTTAGTTGCGTCCTTGATCTGCTGTTCTGCTTTTTGTTGTTCTTGATGCCTTAAAATTTCCTCATCGCTTGGAGAAAAAATGTTGCTCCACACAGTTATAAACAGCATGGAAACCGCTATTGCAGTAAGTAATTTCTTATTGTCCTCTGCACCTCTGTTTCTAAAATTTCCACCGTAATATCCCACAGTGCAAAGCTACAATATCAATATAATTGTCAAGGTTTTGTTTATTGCGCGGCGCGGAGCGCGTTTGGCCGCCGAGCGCAGCGAGGAGGAGCGTAGCGGTGCCAAATGGCGAGGGCGTGGCCTCGGGCAGCGCAACATCAAAAAGCATCAATCATCGTTGTCTTCTTTGCTTGTTTTCTCGTCTTGGTTGTAGTCAATGTATTCACTTTCTGCTTCTTCGCGTTCTTTTTTTTCTTGAATTTCTACACAATATCTGCAAATTGGTCGCATAATTAGTCGGTTGATGCCAATCTCGTTTCCACTTTCTTCGCAGTAGCCATAAGTATCCATATCAATTTTATGGATGTTCTCCTCAATTTTAATTGCCAACTTTCTCAAACGGTCTTTTTTACGTAACTCTTGAAGCGTGTCAACCTCAATACTCATTGCATCACTTTCGTCATTTGAACGACGGTCAATATCTTCAACTTGGATTTCAGCATTCAATTTTTTCTGTGTTTCCTCCAACCATTTTTGAAGAACAACCTTGAAATATGCACGGTGCTTATCACACATGTATTCATCATTTGCGGTGCGTGGGTCGTAATCATCTGGCAATTCAACAATTTTTCCTCCAACTTCAACCTGCATAAAAAACAACGGCTCCGTTTATTTGATTTTTTATAATTGTCAAGAAATGTGAAGCCGTGTTGTCTTATGTTAATACAAATATTGTCAACTAACCGTAATACACATGAAGTTAATGATATTTAGAATTTATGAGATGTTGGCACAAGCAATTTATAAAACAATCCAAATCAAAAAGAACATACAAAAGAGTGCATAACTTGGCAATAATATACTTAAAACATAATAACTTGATTATTAAAATTTACATAAAACATAATCAATTATAAATAATTATTATTTCACTGTTTTGTCTAATGCAATTTCAAAATCTTTATTATCTTGGTGTTCCAATTCAGGATTGTCATTTATAATCTCGTTTATATTTATACCATTATTTGCTTCTGTTTTAATTTTATCGTTATTTGTTGTTTGTGTATTTTGTTTTTGATTTTTTGCTATTTTCTTCAACTCTTCAAAATGTGATTTTTGAATTTTATTATATTCTTCATATTCTTTATGTGCTTTATCTATTGCATCTTCTCTTGAAATACTACCATAATTATTTAATATTTTATATTCTCTAAAAGATAAAAATTTATCAATTAAATCTGCCAATTCTTTCATTGTAAAAGGTGTCGTTGCTCTATCTATTAAATCTTCTAAATAATCAAAAAAACCAGCAACATTTCTTTCAAGTTGTTTTATTTGTTTTTCAGTAAGATAATTTTTAGCAACTTCAACATCACTTTTGATTATTCTTTTATCTGGACTTCCTTTCCAAGTTTGTAAGCCCATATGTTCTTTTGTGTGGTCTGCATTATTATAAATAATTTCAGGTGCAGTTTGCCCTGTTATAGCATAATGAAATTTATTTTGTATCATTGAAAAGAATTGTCTTGTTGTAATGCTTTTACTGTCATAATCAACCGCAACTTCTGCAAATATGTCTGTAATCTGCATCCATATTTGTCTTTCACTCGCCCTAATTGACCTAACCCTTTCTAAAAGTTCTTTAAAGTATTCTCTATCAAATTTATTTCCATTTTTAAATCTATCATCATCTAATGCAAACCCTTTAATTAAATACTCTCTCAATATCTTTGTCGCCCAAATTCTAAATTGTGTTGCCTTTGCAGAATTTACACGATAGCCAACGGCAATAATTGCATCCAAATTATAGTGTTTTGTATTGTAGTTTTTGCCATCGTTTGCAGTTTGTAAGAAATTCTTACATACTGAACTTTCAACCAACTCACCAGTTGAAAATATATTTGTTAAATGTTGCATAACATTATGCACATCACAATCAAACATCAATGCAATCTGTTTCTGTGTCGCCCACAAAGTATTTCCATCAAAACACTTCAACTCAACATTGCTTCCATTTTGACATTGATAAATCAATAATTGCATTTCTTCGCTACTCATATTTTAACCTACTAAAACCTTATAATACAATCTCTTTATTACTTTCACTTCCACCTAAATATGCCTCGTCTATTTCTGTTGTTCCGCCAAACTTATCGTGATTATCGTTTTTCATAACTTCACGGATGCGTTGGAGCATGAACCAAGCGGTTTTTTGAGTGATTGATAGATATTTTGATAATTGGTGGCTTGAAATGCCTTTTTTCAACGAAGTAAATAAATAAATCGCAAAATACCACTTATTTAATGGTAATCTGCTACTTTCAAATATTGTTCCCATCCTTACTGAATATTGTTTTTTACAGTCCATGCAGGTATAAATGTGTCTTGTGTTGTGTTTGCAGAAGTGATTTGATTTGCAAAAGGGACAAATTGCATTATTTTTGCCCCATCTTCTTACCTCTAAATCTTTGATGCACGCCTCTTCGTTTGAGTATTTTAGCTGAAATTCTATTAAATTCATATATTTCTATATGTTTTTAATATAATAAAAAATAATTGTCAAACAAAATTATGTTTTAAGTATATTATTACCCATAACTTTTAAATTCTCTTGACAAATAAAAACATCACACAACAATACTGTTCGTACGGAGTGTGGCGTAGCCTGGCTAGCGCATCTGTTTTGGGTACAGAGGGTCGGGGGTTCAAATCCCTCCACTCCGACTTAACCTTCATCAATTATTTTATAGAGATAATTCAATAACTCATCTTTTGTCTTAACGAGCGTTATCAAATCTGCGCCTTCTTGACCGATTGTTTTTTCGCGTAAGAAAATCTCAAAGTTCAAAACATCCTTGTAAAAATCTGCCGGATAGATAAAAATTGGCACTTTTTTCATATGTCCAGTTTGCATAAGTGTGAGTGCCTCATAGAGCTCATCCATCGTTCCGAAGCCACCTTTGAAAATGATTACTGCTTTTGCATATGTCAACATTGTTTTTTTGCGCGATGAAAAATGTGTAAAGATGAATGACAGTTTTTTGTCAGCAAACTCCGTGATTTCCTCCTCAAATGGAAGAGTAATTGCCATGGCCGATGCCTGACAGCCCAGTTGGTAAGCGGGTTTAAGCCACGCAGTCATCGTTGAAGGTCCACCACCAGTGATAAAACTTATTTTTTTGTTGCGCTCCAAAATTCTCTTAGCGCACAAATAAGAAATCTCCTCAATCTCCTTGATATGTGGGTCGTTGTCAGGAATGCGCGCACTACCGAAGGCCAAAAAGCCCGGATACAAGTGGTTGCGGCGCATCTTTTTCATTGCGCGCTTGCAATCGGCAAAATTCCACATTTTACGCAACTCCATAGCAGAGGAAATCTTGTTTGCGAATGGAATGTATTTTTTAACTTTCTGGTTCATAGAGAAATTATAATGACTTTGCAAACTCGGTGAGCATCTTGACACCATATCCAAATGCCGTGTCAGCCACCGCAAATGGATTTTCGCCTGTTGCTAAGTCAACGCCAGCCATGTCAACGTGCGCCCAGTTTTTGTTGTCGTCAATGAACTCTTGCAAGAATGCTGCTGCTGTTGCACTGCCAGCCCAGCGAACTTTTCCGAGATTTCTCAAATCTGCAATATTTGATTTTATTAACTCCGTGTGCTCACTGTCAAGTGGCATAAACCAGTTGCGGTCGCCTGTTTTTTCACCGATTTCTTGCAGTTTTTTACCGAGCTCATCTGAGTTGCTGAATATTCCTGCTCTGTTTTGTCCCAATGCCACCATGATTGCTCCTGTCAATGTCGCCACGTCAATCATGTATTTTGGCTTGTAGGTTGTCTGTGCATAATACAAAACATCGGCCAAGACTAATCTTCCTTCGGCGTCTGTGTCAATAATTTCAACTGTTTTTCCAGACATTGAACGGACGATGTCGCCTACCTTTTGCGCATGCGAACCTGGCATGTTTTCAACCATTCCTCCGACCGCCACGGCATTGACTTTTGCACCTTCTTTAGCCAGCGCAAGGATTGTTCCAATCACGGTCGCAGAGCCAGTCATGTCGCACTTCATGCCTTCCATGTGTGGTGATGGTTTGAGTGATAATCCGCCGCTGTCAAACGTGA
This sequence comes from Rickettsiales bacterium, assembly GCA_017444125.1. Classification (GTDB taxonomy): domain Bacteria; phylum Pseudomonadota; class Alphaproteobacteria; order Rickettsiales; family Deianiraeaceae; genus UBA4311. Next base: position 15,465 of record JAFSXL010000025.1, read on the forward strand.
CACCCTTACCAATCAGCGCAAGCTCCATGCCTTTGCTTTTTGGGTTTCCGCGATATTCAATTACAACAACTTTTGGCTCTTTTGCTGAACCCTGGGCCACCCCGAGCAGCAAGTTCATGTTTTTCTTTTTAAGTTCTGACAAATTCATGACGTTGACTTTCACATTTTTCATGCCTGCAAATACGTGCTTGACCTCATCCGCAAAGCTCTCTGGATAGACAACATTAGCTGGCTCGTTTGCCATGTCGCGAACAAAATAAATTCCTTCCAACTTGGCCTGCACGTCCTTCAAAAGATTTTTGTTGTAGTCATTTTGCTTAGCGTCAATCAGCACCGACTTGACCGTTGACTTTTTATCCAAGAAATCTTTTGATGTGAAATACTTGTCAAAGCTGTAATATCTCTGCGCAAAACCGAAGTATGCACTCACCAACAAGTCATCAAGTTTGTCTCCTTTGAGGCCCTCTGCATACTCACCATGTAGTGCCACTGAAACCTCTTTTCCCTCTGGAAGCAGTCCAGCAACGCCAGCTCCGAGCTTCTCGTATTGGAAGTTTATGTAATCTATTTTTTTATTATTTTTCTCTTTTTCAGCATCCTTATCTATGCCAATCACAACAACTTTTTTGTCATTAATATACCCAAGAGCTGCTTTTTGACCTGATTTAGCTTCAAATTTTTCAAAATCCACCTTATTTTTTAATACATCGCCGAAGTTTTTCACAGCATTTTTGAGTCCCTTTTTGTCAACAAAATAGATTTCAACATCACCTTTTTTTGTGCTGCTGCCAAATGATACAGCAGGGACTTTGCTGCAAACAATACACGATTTGCCAACACCTTTCTTTGCCAATGAGACCTTTGCTCCAACCATAACAAAAAATAAAAATACACAAAATAGCGCCGCCGCAAGCAACCACTTTTTCAGGAACTTTACAACCAACACTCTGGAGATATTAAAATGATTAAATAATTGTCAATATTATTGTTCGTTACATTATGCATGTCGCGTTAGTCAAATTGGTTTGATTTAATAATGCAAGTAAGCCAAAGTAGCAAGAAAATTACACCGTATAGCGCAACAAATCCAGATTATAGCTCATTCACAATTTTGCAAAAATCCTCACCCCTTTCCTCAAAGCATGAGTACTGGTCAAAACTTGCACAAACTGGCGACAGCAGAACGATTTTATTTTTCTCCGAGTTGCGCTTTTTTGCCTCTTCAAAAGCTGTTTTGACAGCATTTTCCATCGTGCCACATTTGACGAATTTTTTGTGCAATTTTTTTAATTCTTCTGCAAAACTTTCGGTTGCATCACCAATTAAAAATACACATTTTACCGCCCGCAAATCGTCTTTTAATGCCAACAAACCTGCTGTTTTACGCCTGCCTCCTGCAATAAGATAAATGTCATTGTCAGCAAGTGCACGCAATGCCTTTTGGGTGCTGTCCGCGTTTGTCGCCTTGCTATCGTTGATAAATTTTATGCCGTCAATCTCGCGCACAAATTCCATTCTGTGGTGAAGTGTCGTGAAGGTTTTGGCCGCTTGCAGAGCTGCTCGGAAGTCCACTCCAAACTGCGCGCAAACCGCACACGAGCACAATATATTTTCCACATTGTGAACACCGAGCAGGTTTTGAAATTTTATTTGTTCAATTTTTTGTTCATTTTCATAAAACACATCGCCAGCCCACGAAAAACCGCTTTTCAAGACACCGTTTTTTGATACCTGAACCACATTATTATTTCTCTCCGCAATGGTTTTTGTATAGTCATCATCCACACACACAACGGCTATTTTACTGCATGAAACGCACTTTTCTTTGGCCGCGGCGTAGCTCTCCATTGAGCCATGATATTCAATATGATCTTCCGTAATATTCAAAAGACATCCGCAATCAAAAGTGGTGTGGCCTGTCAAATGCAGGTTTGTGCTTGAAATTTCCACCACAAAAAAGTCATACTTCTCAATGTCAACTTTGTCAGCTAAAACAGCCAGTCCGATATTCCCGCAGGCGATAGCTTTGTGTCCCGTTTCGTTCAAGATGTGTGCCGTGAGCGCTGTGGTTGTGCTCTTGCCATTCGTGCCAGTGATTGCAATAATTTTCTTGTCATTTTTGTCTGCGCGCGTTTGAATATAATTATAAAAAATATCAACATCAGAGATGAGTTCAACACCGTTTTTCTTCGCCAACTCCACGATTTTATGCGGATGATTTTGCACATGAACTCCCTGTGAAAGCACAATAAAATCAACATCTTTGATGATTTTTTTATAGTCATAAATTTTGTGTTTTTCATCAACTTCCAACTGTTTTATTGCATCTGTGTTGTCGTCTGTGGCGTAAAAATTATAACCATGTTTTTCAAAAAATTTCGATGTTGCAACGCCTATTCTTGCAAGTCCAAATACCAAATACGTATAATCTTTTGACAAGCAACTTTGCATAATTATTTTCCAAATTTTTCCTTCTTTGCCTTTTGCACAATTGCGTTAAACAGTGGGTGTGGCGCAAATGGACGGCTCAAAAATTCTGGGTGAAACTGGCATGTTATGAAGAATTTATGGCTTGGAATTTCGAACATTTCTGGCACACGCAAATCCTCCTGTCCCTTGTCAACTTTGGCAAATGCCGAGAAAACTCCGCCTTTTTGTTCAATTTGTTCAACATATTGAACATTTATTTCATACCTGTGACGGTGGCGCTCAGTTATCTTGTAATCATCGTAAATTTTCTCCGCCAAAGTGTCCTCTTTGACCTCTGAAATGTAGGCCCCGAGGCGCAAAGTTCCACCAATATCAAAGTCGTTTGAACGCTCTTCAATGTTGCCGTAAATACCTTTCCATGCCTTCATGAGACACACGACCGGCGCCTTTGTAGCTGGGTCAAATTCCACCGAGTTTGCCTCCTTAATTCCAACCACATTGCGGACAAATTCTATCACTGCCAACTGCATTCCAAGGCATATTCCAAGCAGTGGCAAGTCGTTCTCGCGCGCGTATTTTATAACCGAGATTTTTCCTTCAATACCGTCAACTCCAAAGCCACCCGGCACAATCACGCAGTCGCAACCTTCAAGCTGCTCGGCAACGTTATTGTCATTCACATTTCGGCTATCAATCCACTTGATTTCCGCATTCACATCGTTTGCGAAGCCTGCGTGGTGAATAGCCTCAAATAGCGACTTGTAGCAGTCATTTGAGTTTGTATATTTCCCTGCTACGCCCACCGTGATACTTACACTTTTTTTCACGCCGTAGCTGTTCCAACAGGCCAGTTTTTCTGGGTCCTCCTGAACATTTTCAATCTTGAAATGGTTCAAAATTACGCGCGCAAGCCCCTGTTTTGCGTAGATGTAAGGCAGTGAATAAATCTCGTCAACATCTGGTGCTTCAAGCACATTTTCAGTGTCAACATTGCATGACATGGCGATTTTTTTTCTGTCCTTTTCACCAATTTTTTGTTTGGTTCGGCACATGATTGCGTCAGGTATTATCCCCGCTTGCATCAGCATTTTTACTGAGTGCTGCGTTGGTTTTGTTTTGATTTCATCAGTTTGTCCGAGGTATGGCACAAACGACAGGTGGATGAACATCACATTTTTGTAGCCAAGCTCGGCGCGCATCTGGCGTATGGCCTCTAAAAACGGCGTTCCTTCAATGTCTCCAACCGTTCCACCGACTTCAACGATATTAAAATCGTATTTCTCCGCATCATACATCAAAAACTCCTTGATGAGCCCTGTCACATGCGGAATTACCTGCACCGTTTTGCCAAGATAATAGCCCTTGCGCTCTCTTTTTAAGAGGGTTTGATAAATCTTTCCACTGGTCGTAATGTTGTGTGTGCTGGCTGTAATGCCTGCAATTCGCTCATAATTTCCCAAGTCCAGATCAGTTTCAGCACCGTCATCAGTGACGAAAACCTCGCCGTGCTGCATCGGGTTCATCGTGCCTGGATCAATATTTAAATATGGATCCATTTTTTTTAGATTGACAGAAAAACCCAGCTCCTTCAAAATTCTCCCAGTTGATGCCGCAACAAGCCCCTTCCCAAGCGATGAAAGCACACCTCCAGTTATAAAAATATATTTTTGCTCTTGTATTTCATCTGTTTTTTTGTTAATTTCTTTTGACATAAAGACCTATCTTCGGTTAGAAAATTTATTTTTAAATTCAAGGATAAAAAACTATTGCATTTTATTTTTTTGTATTAAAACCTTACTCGTATGAAGAAAAAAATTAAAAGCCCATTGAAAGTTAGTGGTTTTTTGAAAGAGTTCCGTGACTTTGCAGTAAAAGGAAACGTCATTGACATGGCAGTTGGTATCATAATTGGTGGCGCATTCACACCAATAGTGAACTCGCTTGTTAGCGATATAATCATGCCACCTATTGGATACATTCTCGGCGAGGTTGATTTTAGCGACCTGTTCTTCCAGTTAACACAAAGAGATACACTCTACAAAAGCTTGGCAAAGGCTAAAAAAGCTGGCGCAGTCACCATTAATTATGGTATATTCATTGATGCATTTGTAAGCTTTTTGATTACAGCATTCGCGGTGTTTATGCTGGTGAAGTTCATCAACAAATTGCGCAACTTGGAAGCATTTGGAAAAACAGAGGAAGCCCCAGCAGCTCCAACAACAAAAGAATGTCCTTTCTGTTGCTCTACAATTAACATCAAGGCGACGAAGTGTCCATTTTGCGCCTCTGAAATTGATAAATGATTTGTGTTGTTTTTGAAGCACCAAGAGCGCACAGTCGCAGTTTTTTTTACATACTCACACAAAGGATTATTTCTGGATCGTGTTAAAACTCGCAATAAACTATCCAACTTTTATTTGACAATTAATAGCACAGTATTTCATCTCTACTGATGCTATACTCAAAAGATGATATTATAAACGCCTTCAAGGATGATGAGCTTCATATTTCTACAAATAGTATTACTATTAATAGTATTACTATTGATAGTAGGATTTTGACAAACGGAGGAATGTTCTTTGCTATAAAAGGAGACAACAATGACGGACATAAATACATCAAAAGTGCAGTTGAAAATGGCGCGGTTTGCATTGTTTGCGAGCACTTGCCAGTGGACTACGAGGCTATAAATGCAAGCTTTGTCGTGGTGAAAAATTCCATTGATGCACTAACAAAATTGGCAATTTTTCAGAGAAATCGTATGCGTGGAAAAGTCATTGCAATCACTGGAAATGTTGGCAAAACCAGCACACGTGAAAACATTAGATTTGTCCTGTCGCAATTCTACAAAACGGCATCAACCAGCGGAAATTACAACAATCACATTGGGCTGCCGTTGACAATTGCAAACACTCCAACAGACACCGAAATGCTTGTTCTTGAAATGGGAATGAACCACCCCGGCGAGATCGCGCACCTTACAAAAATAGCTAAACCAGACATTGCAATTATCACAAACATCGTGCCAGTGCACATGGAATTCATGAAAAATATTGACACAGTTGCGCGCACAAAGGCCGAAATTTTTCAGGGAATGTCACCAAATTCCTATGCAATTTTGAACGAAGACAATGACAGTTTTGGCCTCTTAAAAAGTATTGCAGAAGAGCATGGAGTGAAAAATATTTTGTCTGTCGGAACAAAAAATTCTGATTTATTCATTGATGGTTATGAGTTCATAAAAGATTACAAAACAAAATACAAAGTTTCTATATGTAGTAATACTGTTAATAGTAATACTACTTATAGTAATATTGATTGCACTGTCAATGGCATGAGTTATCACAATGCGTTCAACACACTGTTCGTTTTTGCTGTGGCGAAGATTTTAAATCTTGATTTGGAGCGGGTTGCGGAGGCCGTAAAACAAATCCAAATTGTTGAAGGACGAGCCAATTTGGAGGACATAAATTGCAGTGGAAAAAGTATCAAAATCATCAATGATGCCTACAATTCAAGCCCTGTCGCGCTGCGTGATGCAGTGGTCGCGCTTGGCAATTTTGCAGGAAAAAATCATGCGCGTTCAGTTGCAATTCTCGGCGACATGTTGGAGCTTGGCGAGCGGTCAGAGGAATATCATAAGTCCATTTTGCCCTACATTTTAGAGAGCGGGATTGATGTTGTGATTACAATCGGAAAGGAGATGAAGGCCGTGTTTGACGCATTGCAAGGCGTTGAAAAATATCATTTTGATGAGACAAAACAGGCGTTTTTGGAGGTTAGAAATTTGGTGAAAGATGGAGACGTTGTGTTGTTGAAGGCATCGCGTGGCATGCATTTTGAGACAATCATTGATGAGCTAAAACGGCAATAATATGCAGCCAGAAGAGTTTGAGGAACATGTTTGCAATGTGCTGAAAAATACTATATGTAGTAATTCTACAAATAGTAATACTATTAATAGTAATATTTTGACAGAAAAAATTGCAGTTGCTGTGTCAGGCGGCAGCGATAGTTTGGCTTTGGTAATTTCTATAAGTAGAATTTTTCCAAACGTTTTGGCAATAATGGTGAACCATAATTTGCGTCCGACAGCAACCAAGGAGATAGCTCAAACAGCGGCCACGTTGGAAAAATTTGGTATAAAATATGTCATCAAAGAGTGGGATGGAAATGTGAAAAAAAATCTGGAAAATGATGCCAGAAATGCGCGCTACAAGCTGCTGATTGACACGTGCAAAGCGCAGAAAATCAAGTATTTATGTATCGGTCACCACGCAAATGATCAAGTTGAAACGTTTTTTTTGAACCTTGCACGAGGCAGTGGATTGGATGGTTTGTGTGCCATGCCAGTGGTAAAAATGGTTGAAAATGTGGCTATTGTTCGTCCCATGTTGGGCTTGACAAAAGAGGATTGCCGTAGCTATTTAAGAGCTCTCCACGTGGATTGGTGTGAGGACGAGAGCAATAAGGACAGGCACTACAAGCGAAATAATATCCGTTTTTTGTTGGAGCAAATTGAGGACAAAAATCTCATTTTGCAGCGCACAAACCAGACGATAAAAACGCTGCAAGAGGCCAAACTTGCGCTGGATGAGTTGGTGAATATTACTATAAATAGTATTACTATTAATAGAATTATTTCGCAGGATAAACATGAAATATCGTTTTCCAGAAACGCTTTCATGCATATCAGTCCATACATCCAAAAAAGTATGCTGACAAGGTGCATAATGAAACTGTCTGGGAGGACATACAAGCTGCGGCTTTATCAGATTGAAAATGTTGTGGAGAGTATCAAAAGCAGTGGGAATTTTAAGAGGACATTGGCGGGGTGTGTTGTGGAGATGCGTGGAGATTTGGTAAAAATTTGCTCTATACTCCCTTGACAATTATAAAAAATAATAGACAAGTGACTAACTGGGAATGTAGTTCAACTGGTTAGAGCACCGCCCTGTCA
>JAFSXL010000026.1 GCA_017444125.1 Rickettsiales bacterium
CCCGCACTGTGTTGAATGAGATAGTTTTTGCCTGCTCCACGAGACGAGACGTCCGCGATCAACTTTTCAACAACGTCATATTGATGATATCTCGGGAAGATAATATGCGGCACGTCCTTGTAGGTGACGCGTTTGCCGTTTACAATCTTTGTTTTGTCTTCAACTTGGACGCTTATATATTTTTGAAGAAGTGAGAGGAGAGCGTCTTTTTGCAAAACATTCTTCCAGAAATATGCTGTCACGTAGTCGTCTTCGCAAGGCGGATTGCCTGCATCGCCGATGTTTCCTGCACCGTTTGAGCCTTGGTTGAATGGGAGGAAGAATGTATCTTCGCCCTTGAGTTGAGTTGTCATCCACACCTCGTAAAGGTCTGCGGCAAAATAGACAAGAATACGGCGATTGAAATTGAACAAAAGTTCTTTCGGATCGCGATTGGTCATAAACTGCACCATTGCATCGTCAACCGTCTGTCCTTTGAGTTGGTTTTTGAGTTCTATTGCAACAATCGGTATGCCGTTCAAAGACAGCACCATATCAACCGAATTGGTATTTTGCGTGCTGTAGAAGAACTGTCTTGTGCAAGTGAGAATGTTGGCATTGTATTTGTCAACAAGTTCCTGGTTGAGATTGGATGCCGGCGCAAAATAGCAGAACTTGAGATCTACGCCTCTGTCCTTTATGCCTTTGCGAAGAACGGCAATCAAGCCTTTGGCTTGCACTTCTTCATCAAACCTCTTGAAAAGCTGTTGATCTGCCTTATCGCCATAGAGTTTGCAGAATCTCTCCCACGCCTTTGGCTGAGTGTTTTCAATGAAGGTTTTGAGTATAAGCAGGTCAATGGCTTTTGCCTTGTCATAAGTCGCCATTGTGCCTTTGATGTATCCGCCCTCGTCAGAGAGAAGATAACTCTCAATGTCTTGTTCAAAACGCTTTTCGCTTGTATCTAAAATCGGCATATCACGCCTCCTTCTTGTCATCTGAATTATTTAATTCAAACTTATTAAGGTTTGTTATTCTTTTTTGAGCTTCTTCAGCTGATATTTCCTTTAACTCACAGAGAGTAAATCTGGTTGGAAACATTGCCGCCTGTATTATTCCTGGCATCATACAAAACATCAAATCATAATAATACTTACGCTCATACAAATCTTCTATTTCCATAATTGGATGTTCAACAATATCATTGCGTCTCATTTCAATCAATAATTTGTCATTTGGAAGAAGCATATTGTTTGCGTTCACATTATGCCATGATTCGTCAAAATAAACTCTTCTTATATAAAACGCTGCACGATTAGAGTTTTCAAACTCTGCAAAAGATCTGGCTGTGCCATTTCCTTCAACAATACATGTCTTTCTGCTGTATGCCTGTGGTTCAACCTCTGCAAATAAAACAAATGTGAATAGAGGAACAGCTTTTGCCAGTTCGTCTTTGTGTTTTTCATAAGCAGTATGCCTAATAGTCCAATAAACTCCTGTAAGAGTAAGCAATCCGCCATATACCGCTGCAACAATTGGTATTACAATGTTTTGCACTTCTTTGTTTGGTATCAAATAAATGAGATACACCGACAAAACCATACCAATTATAAAATCTTGTATCATACCAGCTATTTCTACACCTGATTTTTTTCTAACATTACTCAGTGCTTTGCAGAGATTATAAAACAGTATAGCAAGTATAATAATGCCTAAAATAAACTGGCCTACAAGATAGTGCTTAAAGCTCATCAAATAGAACAGAACACATATCCAATAAAACAATATATATTTTATGACACGAACATCAGCGACTTTCTTTTGTTCATCTGTCATAGCATTTTTCTTGCCAACCCAAAGTCGCAATGAAATTACGCCTATTGGGATTAGGGCCATTAATATCCCAAAAATTATCCAATGAACCATAATCACACAACTTCCTTTTTGCCGGTTACGTATTCGTATATGAGCGACTTTTTGTATTCGCCGAGTTTTTCTATCTTTTGTTGTTTCAATTCAATCAACTTGTCAATATCAGAACATTTTTTATCAAGATAATCTACTATTTGTTGTTGCATGGTAGTCCTTGGAACTGGTATAAATATTTTTTTAAAATTTTCTGCAGGCAATCTCCATCTGCCCATACCAGCAACCCCTTGCCCAAAACCATAAAATACTTTTTGCTTATAGTAAGACTGTAAAACATACAAATAATAAGCGGCTATTTGGCTTTTATCTTTAAGGATGAAAACTCTATAATCTGGGCTTGTAACGCCATTATATTGCGATATATCAACCCAACCGGTCAACAAATCCATGTGATTCATTGCAAAATCACCTTTACAAACAATTTGATAATGATCATAAGAATCTGCAAGTTGACCTTCATTTGAAGAAATATCCTTTGGCTTAATTCCCGTTTGAGTTATTGATAATACAACATCTGGTTCATGGCCAATTATATCTTTTTTTATTTTAAACAAAATACCAATAGGCTTAATTGTAAAACCATTATTAATCTCGCCGATCCATTCGACGCCGGAGTCTTTCATTGGGGCAGACTTGTCAAGACCTTTGGTGACCGCTTCTGTGATGACCGCTTGTTTGTATGCTTTGAGTTTTTCAATCTGCTCCTCTTGATTCTTGATCAACTCATCCACTTCCGCACACTTCTTGTCTAGAAAATCTGCAATCCGTTGTTGCTCCCTGGTTCCCGGGAATGGAACTGCGTTATTGTCTACCTGTTGCACCGTAATCTGTGGAATAGCAGAACCATCATATTTAAACCACCAATCTTTTAACCCATAGCAGCAATACATTAAGTACTTGTTGAGGCAATCATGAATATCACAACTGCAAATTGTGGTCTGTGTACAAGTGGCAACTTCAACTTCTACCAATGCTGCACAACCAATTGAATTACCTCTTGCAGGAATTACAATATCACCTTTTTTAAGAATAACTCTAGGATTATCTATATATCCAAAAATCTTACCATCTTGCGTTGCACTATAAATAGGGATGCCTGATTCTTTTGTTTCAGACGCTAAAATGGTTTCTCCCATCCTGCTTTTTGCAAAAAACTTATATTTTGCTACTTTCCAGTCATCTGGGATATCGCCAATCCATTCAATGTTTGAAGGTTTCATCTCTCTCATTTCTTTGCCTTCCTTTTTATGTCAATGTTCAGCAAAAGTCTCGCCGCAATCAATACGCAACTTATACTGCACAAAATTATCATTGTAAGATCATAGTGTGCTTTCACAAGTGCAACAAACCACAAAACGCCGTATGCCACTGCCCATATCACAACAAAAATGATTGCACGCAACAACCAATGCGCAATACTACCGCCATTTTTTGTATGCAAAACGCCATTGCCATACAAAGCGCCAACCGCCCAATAAGCAATCCCGCCCGCCAACGCACTGATAATTGCCATTATCAAAAACTCCGATAGTGTATCGGTTGGCAAGCCCAATTGCTCAGTCAATATATCAAATAGAAAACTCAATATGTTTCGCATCTGATTATCCTTTCATCAATTCAATGATTTCTTCTAACTCGTTTTTAAGGTTAGCATATATGTGTTTGCGGTCCTCAATAGGTAGGCCACAGATATAATCGCAGAGTTTCACTTTTTCGAATTCTTGATTGACATGCTTTGCACCTTTAGAATCTATTGACTCATGTTGACTATAAAAATCATTCATGGTTATATCATCTAACACTAAGGCATTTTCAATGCCGACTTGAATATTTTTATCGTTTGTATACTTTTTAAGCGATTTAATATATAATGAATGGTCTCGCGACGATGCTTTATGCGTGTCACAATCATACAACAACATGTTTTTGAAAGACAATTTTGACAAAACATTTTGTGCCTTATCTAATGCCCCGCACCCCGTATTAACATCTCTATTTCCATTATTCCTTTCGCCAATCCATTTGATTTCAAAATCAACATCAAAACCAAAA
>JAFSXL010000027.1 GCA_017444125.1 Rickettsiales bacterium
CAATGTGGCCGATCATCCTCTAAGATCGGCTAACGATCACTGCCTTGGTGGGCATTTACCCCGCCAACAAGCTAATCGTGGTTAGGCCTCTCGAATAGCAATAAATCTTTCCCCTCTCGGGAGTATGCGGTATTAGCAGTCATTTCTAACTGTTGTCCCCCACTATTCGGCAAGTTCCTAACTATTACTCACCCGTTCGCCACTAATCGTAATCTTTGTATTGCTACAAAAATCAAAATCCGTTCGACTTGCATGTATAAAGCATTCCGCTAGCGTTCGCTCTGAGCCAGGATCAAACTCTCAAGTTTGAATTCTATACAATAACGACCGAAGTCGCTAAGATATAGTCCTGACTTAAAGACTAAATCTCTTGTTCTTATTACAGATTTACAGTGTGTTGAACATAACAACAAGCGAGTGTAAAAAAGTGAAAAAATAATTGTCAAGAGATTTTTTATTTTTTATTAAAAAAAATTTCAAAACTACATTAGTATAATATAGAAAACTGTGCATAATTTTTTTTCTTGCAATTAAAAATTAAATATTAAAGTTGATTGATTTTAGTTTTATTATGAGGAACAGAATAAAATTTTATTATCTCCCTGTTTTTATCAGCGTTCTTGCGCTTATTTTAGCGATTATAGCAAACAGGAGAATATCAAATATGCAATCCGCAAACGAGATAGAGTTTGGTGCAGTTGCAGAAAAAAAACCATTCCAGCAGATTGAAAAAGTTCCGGATGTTGAAGTTATCAAGCCAGACGGCACTATTATCAAGGCAAAATCCATTGAAAGTCATGACAATTTAGATAAAATTGTAAGCAAAGAGATTGAAACAGCAAAGCCGGTTGAGGTAGCTAAAACAGAGCCAGTAAAGCAAGAAAAGGCACCTGCCGTAGCTGCTCGTCCAACGGAAACATCGAAGCCGCAAGAGAGCAAAAAAACTGAACCACAAGGCATAAATGGAGCATTTGTAGTACAAGCTGGTTCATTCAAGAGCAAGTCATTAGCCGAAACACAGTGTAAAAAGATACTTGCAAAGGTCAACTTTGGCGACAAAAAATGTGGTGTTGCACAAGGAAATGGGTCTTACAGGTCAATAATTTATCCATTCAAGAGCAATAATGATGCAAGCGCGTTTGCGAACAAAGTTCAAAAGAGCACAAAGATTAGCTGTCTTGTAAAGAGAAATGTCAGCAGGTAAGCGTAGGAGAACAAAAGAAGGTCGTCAAACTGACATTCAAGTTTGTTTTGCGAAAAATGATTTGCTTGTTTTTTTCAAAATGATTTCTGCTTTTCAGGAACTCGTTTTGTCAATGGTTAGAAATGCAGCTTTTGTCCTTCCAAGTGACAAAAATAATAGTACACTCCCGAGTGCAAAACTACATGAAATTGTAAATAGAAAAAATTTTTCTTACCAGCAACCAATTGCGACACGAGATGTATTTTTATTTTGTCTGCCATGTAAATCAAGGAAAATTTACGACAAATTAATACAGGACGTTGTAGTAAAAAATGATAAAATTGCAATCATTATAAATCATGATGAAGTTGGTAAATTGAGTAAAAAAAAGCAGGTACAGATTTTGAAAAATTTAGTATTTTGTGCCAAGATTATGAATATAACAAACCAAGATTTTCAACGCAAATTACCGATGGCCAAGCAGCAAGGGAGAGCGCTTGCCAAGAGTATAAAACCTCGTGGTCGTATACCAGAAAAAGCACGTTATACACAACGCAAAAATTGAAAAGTAATTAAAACTTTTTCAACACTTCGTCTACAATTTGCTTGCCATTATCAACCAGCTTGACAAGTGGCATGCGCGGAGCATCGTTATCAAAAATCCCCATCTTCATCAGTGCGTATTTCACTGGTACTGGATTTGGTTCACAAAACATTGCTTTTGACAGATTTACAAGCTCATTCTGTAAAGCAAGCGCGGCACTATAATCACTATTTTTGCAAGCTTTTTGAATGTCCGCACACAATTTTGGAGCAACATTTGCGACCACTGAAATAACACCCTGCCCTCCCATTGCGTTGAAGCCAATTTGCGTTGCGTCCTCACCAGAAAGCATTACAAAATCACTGCAATCTGCATCATCAAGTAGTTTTTTTAACTCTGCCACACGTTCAAGTTTGCCAGTAGCATCCTTCAGGGCGACAATATTTTTAAAGTTCTTTGCAAGCCGCACAATCGTGTCATTTTGCATATCCGTGACCGTCCTTCCGGGTACGTTATAAAGTATGATCTGAGTTTGAACAGCGCCAGCAATCTTGGCGAAGTGTGTGTAAATCCCCTCCTGTTGCGGTTTGTTGTAATACGGAACAGTTGCAAGAATGTAGTCCACGTCAAGTTTCTCTGCCATTTTAGCATATTCAACTGCTGTCAAAGTGCAATTAAAGCCAACTCCGGCAACACTTTTAGCTTTCTTGTTATACTTTTGGTTATATTCCCAAACCTTCTTGACACCAAACGCAATAAGCTCTTGCCATTCGCTTTTTGTCAAGGTATGACCTTCGCCAGTAGAGCCAGAAAAAACAAGACCCTCTACATCATTTTTCACCTGAAAATCAATCAATTTTTCAAGCGATTTATAATCAATTTCGTCACAATTTTCACCCAAAAATGGTGTTGGCAGTGCAGAAAATAATCTCTCCATATTCAAAGTAAATAAAAATACTTGAAAATAAAAATCAAGCGATAATCTGTCAGTCGGTTGGCTGTTTTACGCGTATGGACACCTATAAAGTAGCTTTTTTGGAGAAAATTGAGGAGTATCTCATCAAGTCAAGCGTCCATGTAGATGTTGTCAAGGAACTAATGAACTTCCTTGCGCGCAAGGTCAGTATCCGTAAAGACATCACTGAAAATGAAATTTTGAATTTATTAGAAAACCAAATAAAATACATGATTAGCGAATATGTTAAGCATCTACAAATTGACCAAACAAAAGTTCCTTATGTAATGTTAATATGCGGTGTCAATGGCTCCGGAAAAACAAGCACAATAGGAAAAATGACGCACCTGTTAAACTCTCTCGGATGGAGTATTGTTGTAGCAGCTTGCGATACATTTCGTGCGGCCGCAAAAGAACAGTTGCACATATGGACTTACGACAACGTTGACAATTTTGTCTTCAAGGAACATGAAAATGAAACAGCTACTAAGGTAGCTTTGAAAGCTCTCGGGATTGCAAAGGAAAAAAATAAAGATGTACTTTTAATAGATACTGCTGGAAGATTGCAGAATAATCAAAGCCTGATGGCAGAACTACTAAAAATGAAACAAAAATTGCGTGAGCTCGCAAACGGCGCCCCACATGATGTTATACTCATTATTGATGCAAACTGCGGATATAACGCGCTCAGTCAAACACAGACATATAATGATTTAATTGGAATAACAGGTATAATTGCAACCAAGATTGACATAGCTCGTCGTCCAGGAGCATTGTTGTCAGTATGCAAAATGTTTAAAGTCCCTATTTTTGGCATTTCGGACGGCGAAGATAAGGAAAATATCAGAGATTTAAATCCAGACGAGTTTGCAAAAAATTTGATGAGAGATTTTAGGTAATTTTAATGGTTTATAAACACAGGAATACATACAGAGGTAAAAGACGGTTTTGGCAGCTCGTCAACAGCTCGCTTGCAGTAGCAGTATTACTAAAAATTCTGCTGTTTCCAATCTTTTTCACGAAATATTATTTCCGCACAATGACAAGAAAACCGTTAACTTTTCTTGCCATAAATTCCTCACTTCTTTTCGGTCTGATAATATACCTATTGGTGTGCTTCAAAACTCTGCCAGACATTAATAAATTGTATAATTATCAACCGGTTTTATCAAGTAAATTCTACGATCGCGGTGGCAATTTGATATTTGAAATAGGTAATGAAAAAAGGACAAATGTCAGTATAAAAGATATACCAGACAAACTTGTGAAGGCGTTCGTGGCAGCAGAGGACAAGACATTTTATACCAATCCAGGACTTGATATAAAGGGAATAATTAAAACTGGTCTGATTGATTTGTACAAGTTTGTAAAAGGTCAGCGGCTTGGCGGAGCGTCAACAATTACTCAGCAAATTGTAAAAAATGTCCTTCTAACAAATGAGCGAACAATAACCAGAAAGCTAAAAGAAGTTATTTTGTCTTATCGCATATCAAAAATGATGTCAAAAGAAAAGATAATGGAGGTATATCTGAACCATATTTATCTTGGCTTGCAAGCATACGGTGTTGCAGCGGCTTCAGAGGAATATTTTGACAAAACATTAGCACAGCTAACTGTTCCTGAAATGGCAATGTTAGCATCTCTTCCAAAAGCACCTTCCGTCATGAACCCATTCAAAAACCACAATCGTGCCATGCAAAGGAGAAATTATGTATTGCGCCGCATGCTTGAAGATGGATATATTACAAATGATGAGTATGCACAATATGTTAATACACCACTGATTGTAAGACGAAAAAGAAGCATTCATGCACCTTTCCATGCACCTGTTTTCTTTGCGCAAAGCTTGCTGGTTTCCAAGAATTCTGGACTAACAAGAAAAGATATTTTAAGCAACGGTTATCGCGTTGATTTAACCATAGATAACAACATTCAGCACTGGGCTCAAGATGCGCTTGATGAAGAGTTAATTAGATATACAAAAAACCATGGATATACTGGTGCACTATTTAATTACAGCGCAGAAGAGCTAACACAGAAGACACCAGAACAGTTGCTTCAAAACATTGACGAGCCAGAGAATATTGGTAAATTTTCACTTGCAGTTGTGCTTGCCGTGGATGATAAAACTACGAAAATTGGTCTCAAAGATAATTCAGTTGGATTTATAAACTTTAATGACATGGCTTGGGCTAAACAGAAAATCAGTGAAACATCTGTATCTGGAAAAAGAATTAGCTCATGTAAAGACATTGTTTCAGTAGGAGATGTCATAGTTGTCAAGAGGAAAAGTGCCGACAGTGAGTTCTTCTCATTAGAGCAAATACCAGCAATTAATGGTGGTGTGGTCGTCATGAACTCAAAAAGTGGTGAGATTTTAGCAATGGTTGGTGGATATAACGACCAAGCAGGAGCATTCAATCGTGCAGTTCAGGCATTCAGACAGGTTGGCTCTGCAATTAAACCATTTGTTTATGGTGCAGCACTTGATAGAGGATTTACGCCGGCATCACTATTTATGGATACAGAATTAAATTTGAATATTGGAGCAGGGAAAGTTTGGAGCCCAAAAAATCATAATAACAAAGTCACCGATGCACCAATGACAATGAGGACTGGGCTTGAGTTATCAAAGAATACTGTTACTGTTCGTGTGGCAATGGCAACCGGCATGAAGCGCATTCGTAATATAATTGTGAATAGTGGCATCAACAGGCGTCCAGAACACAATTTGTCAATAGCATTGGGTTCAGTTGAAAGTTCACTTGTCAACATGACTGCCGCGTACGGAGCATTTGCAAATGGTGGTGTTGTGCCAAATACATATTTGATTTCAAATGTAAGCAAAATTGACAACTCGGAAAACATTCTTGGAAGGATTTATTTCTCCAACTGCGACATCAATTTGAAGTGTGATACAGACGTTGTCAATCGTGCAGATATATCAAATAAAAATGTTGAAATGATGATCTCGGAGGCGGCCACAGAAGATTTGACTGATGAAGAAAATGAAGAGAGAAGAATTAACACCATCAAAGAACAAGAAAACGAGCAAATTGCAAGAACAGACAGCTCACAAAGGAGACCACTGACACCTGAAAGTGCGTATCAAATCACAAGCATGTTGAAGGGCGCGGTCTTACGCGGAACATCAACTGGTTTGTCATCGTTGAATATACCTATCGCAGCCAAAACAGGCACTTCAAATGGAGGTAGAGACCTATGGACGATCGCATTTACAAATGACATCGTAATTGGTGTTTATGTTGGTCACGATTCACCAATGGATACCGATAACTATGGCGGAACATATGCATTGCCAATTGTGAGAAATATATTCTCGCACATCGCAGAAAAAAGACGCTTTTCTGATTTCACAAGTCCAAACGGCGTCAAGTTTGTGAAAATCAGAAAAAGCACCGGCGAGCGCACTCTTGAAGCAACCGGAAAGGATGTAATTTTTGAGGTTTTCAAAGAAAAAGATCGGCTGCCAAAAATGGAAGACATTTCACAACCTAATAGCTCTGGAAGTGATGGCCCAAGCATTGACATTGATGATTTGAATTAATTATGCTAAAAATATACAATACGCTTGATGGTAAAGTTGGTGAATTCCAACCAATAGATAAAAACAATGTCAGAATGTATGTCTGCGGACCAACTGTCTACAATCGCGTTCACCTTGGTAATGCGCGCAGTGTTGTTGTGTTTGATGTTCTATTCCGTGTGTTGCGGCATATTTACAGCACTGACCACGTGAAATATGTTCGCAACATAACTGATGTGGACGACAAAATTATCAATGCAGCACAGCAGCAAGGCATCAGCGAGGTTGAACTGTCAACGAAAATGGCGGATTATTTCCACGAAGATTGCGAATACTTACGCTGTCTTCAACCAACATTTGAACCACGTGTAACCAATGAAATACCAGAAATTATTACAACAATCCAGAAGATAATTGACAACGGACACGCTTACGTAGTGGACGGAAACGTTATGTTCTCGGTGGAAAGCTATAAAGATTATGGTCGCCTGTCGCATAGAAAAATTGAGACAAATATCCAAAATGCAAGAATTGAAGGACGGGACTACAAAAAAAATCAGGATGACTTTTTGCTCTGGAAGAGGACAGAAATAGGTATCGCATTGGATAGCCCATGGGGCAAAGGTAGACCTGGATGGCACATCGAATGCTCTGCGATGTCTAATAAATACTTGGGCGCAAGCTTTGATATTCACGGCGGCGGAGCTGATTTAAAGTTCCCACACCACGAAAATGAAATTGCACAATCGCGTTGCGCCAACACAAATAGCAGTTTTGCAATGCACTGGATGCATAACGGCTTTTTGATGATAAACGGACAAAAAATGTCAAAATCTCTTGGCAACTTCATTACCATTGCAGATATGAAAAACAGAGGAGTGAACGGCAATGCACTGCGCCTCGCTCTGCTATCTACACACTATCGTAAGCCAATGAATTTCAGTGACAAACTCGTTCAAGATAGTGAGAAAATGCTGCGGAAATTCTACAAAGCAAAAGAACAAATCGGTAATGACCGCCCTACTCTATCTAATGCTGATTTAGAGCCACTTTATCAGGACTTGAATACCACAAAGTTCATCGCAAATATAAACAAAGCATATAGCAACAAAAACTTCGCACTGGTCATGAAAATGTTAGAGTTTATTGGTATCAGTTTATAATGCCACAATATCAATCATCTCTTTGACAAACTTGATTATAAGTAATAAAGCATAAAAACATATCATTCCTGCAGACACTTTGTTAAGGATTGACAAAATTTTTAAGTTTATCTTCTTGCCAAGAATTCCAAAGCCAATAACGATAAGTGAGTGGGTAAAAATAGCCGCCATGCATCCTCCTAATATTGCGGACAAGATTGAACTTGAAACGTCAATCACCGATGAAAAAATTGCTCCATAGCCAACTATTGATAGCGGAGATGATAGTGTTAAGCAAAGCATTTTTAGTGTCAGTGCAAAGTTTTTTTTGTTGATGTTTTTTGCTTTTATTTTTGACAAATCAGTTTTCCAAAAGCCACATGCAATATGTATCAAAAACAATCCTGCAAATAGTGAAAGCAACATAAACACTGGTTTTGGAATAGCTGACACGACTGCGTTTGCACACAATGCACCTGTGGTTATGAATATTATGTCACCAATGATACAACCTAAAATACAAAAAAAACCCGCTTTGTATCCGCGTGTCACAGCGATATTTGCGGTTGTCAAAAATACTGGCCCAACAGATATTAAAACCACAAAACACAAGCAAAATGTTTTAATAAAGAGATGTAAGTTCATATTTAAAACAAAAGAAGGTTGATTTGATAAAATAATAAGCAAGGTTTTATTTATTTTTTCAAAAACAATTTTTCTTGGCGCGGCCGCAGGCCTTGACTTGTCAAGGGCGGAGGCGGTCGACAGCGGCCGCGCATGCCAAAGGCCCCGCACGTCCAGTGATGCAAAGTGCTTTTCGTGCGCAGGGGCTTTGGCGTAAAGACCCGCAAATTTTTAAATTTTTTTGGGGTTTATACTGCAATATTTTTTTTAAAACCCTTTGTTGCGCCGCCCGAGGCCACGCCCTCGCCGTTTGGCACCGCTACGCTCCCCCTCGCTACGCTCGGCGGCCAAACGCGCTCCGCGCCTGCGCAATATTATTATTCCTCCCTTGACAATAAAAATCCCCCACTGACTGTCAAACATGGTTTCAGACAAAACAATCAACTCACAAAACAAGCAGCAAATCCTTGATGCCGTGATGAAGAAAATTGAAAAGCAATTCGGTAAAGGTTCAATCATGAAAATGGGCGAGCAAGCCGACATGAATGTGGAGAGCATACCTACTGGCTGTTTGTCGCTGGATTTAGCTATTGGCATCGGTGGACTGCCAAAGGGAAGAATAATTGAAATATACGGGCCAGAGAGTTCAGGTAAAACCACATTTGCATTGAGCTTTATTGCCTCATGTCAGAAGTTGGGCGGAACAGCCGCTTTCATTGATGCAGAACACGCACTTGACCCTGTATATGCCAAAAACTTGGGTGTTGACGTTGAAAACCTGTTAATTTCCCAGCCAGATTACGGTGAACAGGCATTTGAGATTGTAGACAACCTTGTGCAAAGTGGTGGAGTTGATATTATCGTTGTTGACAGTGTGGCCGCACTTATTCCACAAAGTGAGCTTGACGGCGACATGGATCAGCAGGCAGTCGGCACACAAGCAAGGTTGATGAGTAAAGGTTTGCGTAAGATAACAGGAAATGTCTCCAAGACAGGATGCATCGTGGTGTTTATCAACCAAATTCGTATGAAGATTGGCGTAATGTTCGGCAATCCAGAAACCACAACAGGAGGAAATGCATTGAAGTTCTACTCATCAGTCAGAATGGAAGTTCGTAAGGGAAAAACAATATCTGTCAGTGAAAAGCCAGTCGGGGCAGAAACGAAGATAAAGATTGTCAAGAACAAGGTATCAGCTCCATTCCGTGAAGTCATGGTTGACTTGATGTATGGCAAGGGAATTTCACATGAGAGTGAACTCGTCAATCTTGGCGAAACCGCTGGAATACTGGAAAAAGCAGGAAGTTGGTATTCCTACAAGAGCGAGAGAATAGCACAGGGCAAGGAGAATTTGAAGACATATATCACAGAGCACCCAGCATTTGCGAAGGAGTTGGAAGATGCTATCCGCGCAAGTGCCACGAATGTCAATAATAAATTAGAAAGCGAACATAAGGTTGAAGACGCAGACGAAGAAGTCGCGCCAGAGGAGTAATTATTGCAAATGAGTGGCATGGTGTATAACAATACAGCTGACTGCAACTTCCTATTCATTATTTCCGCGCCTTCTGGAACTGGCAAAACGACACTGTGCAATTATCTCCTCAAAAAGCATCCTGACGACTTGGCGCTGTCTGTGTCTGCTACAACCAGAAGACCACGCAAAGGAGAAATTGACGGCAAGTCGTATTTCTTCATAACCAAAGACGAATATCTGGCAAGGGTGAATGTTGGCGGATTTTTAGAGCACGCACAGGTATTTGACAACTATTACGGCACACCACTGGACTTCGTGCATAACAAAATCTCCAATGGATTTAACATCATCTTTGACATTGACTGGCAGGGCATGCGACAAATCAAGGCAGTGGAGAGGTTTAATGTTGTGACTGTCTTCCTTGTTCCACCATCATTGCAGGTTTTGAGAGAGCGTCTGCAACATCGTGGGGATAGTCCAGAACAAATTGAAAAGCGTGTCAGTGGCTTCCAAAATGATGCAGAAAAAGCTAATGAATATGATTATGTTCTAATAAATGGTGATTTGCACGCAGCATGTGATACTTTGGATAATATTTACAAGGCAGAGTGTGCGCGCTTTCAACGAACAAAAAACCTGAATTTCATCGGACAAACTTTGGCGAATAAGAATTTGTATTTTAGTTAATTATGGGTAGATTTAGTAGATCATTGTTATTTGTTTCTTGTTGTTTGTGTTTGTCTTTGGTTGAAAATAGTGCGCTTGCCAAGACAAAATACAAAAATTTCGGTATCATCATTTCTGGCCCAAGTGGCGTTGGTAAGACCACATTGATTGAAAAACTGGCACAAAAACATCCAGAGGAGATTGAGGTTTCTGTGTCTGCCACAACCCGTCAAAGGAGAGGTAAAGAACAGCACGGAGTTGACTATTTCTTCATGACAAAGGATAATTTCAAGCGTCTTGTGGAAAATGGTGAATTCATTGAATACGATCAATTTGCAGATAATTATTACGGCACACCGAAGAGGAACTACATTGAGGCAGTTGATCTGGGGAAAGACCCAATCTTTGCGTTGACTGTCAACGGAAAGGAGAAGGCGCTAAAAAACAACAAATTTGACTTTGTAACTGTGTTTATTGCCCCACCATCATTAGAGAATTTAGAAGCAAGATTGCGTAATCGCAAAACCGAGAGCGAAGAAAAAATCAAGAAGCGTCTTTCCACAGCCAAGGCAGAAATAGACAAGGCCAAGACATATG
>JAFSXL010000028.1 GCA_017444125.1 Rickettsiales bacterium
TGGAAAATTCGCTTTTCCGTCCATTATTTTTACATTTAAAACTTGACAATTATAAAAGCAGTTTTGTCGTGAGATGAGTTATGTTTAAATTAAGTTCAGAGATATTATCTATTATTGACTTGCTCTCGGAGGAAAAGGGCATTTCAAAAAATGTTGTCATAGATGCCATTGAGGATGCTTTTGCAAAGCTTGCAGGAGGATATTACGGCTCGGATGACGGCGAGGTTGTTGCAAAAATGAATTTGTCAAACGGCGACATGGCTTTTTATCAGAAGAAAGTTGTCAAGCCACAGGCCACGATGCTGTGTGAAATATCCATTGATGATGCAAAAAAGGTTGACGAGAATGCTGAATTAGAGGGGACAGTCATGATTGCTTTGCCACCAATTCCAATCCAGAGAATATCTGCATCAAACGTGAGGAATTCCATTCTTGAACGCATCAGAAGCGCGGAGAAAGAACTTGAATACAATGAATACAAGAGACGCGAAGGCGAAATTATCGTTGGTGTTGTCAAGAAAACCTCGCCAATCAGCACTATTGTAGGGCTTGGAAACAAGGTTGAGGCCATAATCTTCCGCGAAGGTTTGTTGAGGTCTGATGTCTACAAAGTAGGTGATAAAATCAAGGCATATGTCAAGGAAGTCAAACGCAGCGACACCGACTGCCAGATTATTTTGTCAAGAACAGACAACAACTTCTTGGCCATGTTGATAGCTGAAAATGTGGTTGAAGTCCAAGACGGCATGATTGAAATTAAGGCCATTTCAAGGGCTTACGGACAAAAAGCAAAGGTCGCAGTTTTATCCACAGATGGCCGTTTGGACGCGGTTGGAGCTTGCATCGGTGCACGTGGAAGTAGAATTAAAAACGTGGTTGAAGAGCTTCACGGTGAGCGTGTTGACGTGGTCTACTGGGACAGAGATTTGGTCAACTTTGCAAAGAATGCAATAACGCCAGCAAAAGCACTTTATGGTGAGTTCAGCGAGCTTACAAACTCGGTTGAATTGGTTTTGCCAGACGACCAGTTGAAGTTGGCAATCGGTAAGGCGGGACAAAATGTCCGTTTAGCTTCACAGTTGATTGGTTGCAACATCACGGTCATTGCGGAAAGCGAGAAGAAAAAAGCTACGCAGGAGAAATTCAACAATAGCGTCGCAGTCATGGCGAGCGCTCTTGACCTTGATGAACCAGTGGCGCAGTTCTTGGTGTCTTCAAACATTTATTCACCTGCTGATTTGGTGTCTGTTGGAGTGGAAAAACTTGTCAAAAGTGGTGTCTTTACAGATGAAATTGCAGCGGAGCTCGTTAATCGTGCTGCATCTTATGTTGAGGAGGAGAAAGCAAAAACCGAGGCCGAGTTAAAGAAATTTGGTGCCGATTTAGACATTCTCAAACTTGATGGCATGACAAACAAAATTGCCATTACGCTCTCACAAAATGGCGTCAAAACGGTTCAGGATGTGGCTGACCTTGCAAACGATGAGCTGATGGAAATCTGTCCTGATTGCAGTGAGCAAGCAGCATATCAAATCATCATGGCCGCAAGAAAGATTGCTTACAATATTGATTAGTTTTGATTTATAAGAAAAATACTTGACGACTAATACTATTTTAGTATAATTGTGCTGTTTAGTTGAATGGCTGAATATACTGGAAATCAAAGTCAAAATAATTCTACTTCGGTTGCACAAGTGGTAGCAAGTACAACAGGTACAAATGCAAATCAACGTACGACGCCTACTATACAAAATGTGATTCCTAATGCACAGGTTTATGCACAACAACCACAGGTTGTTTATACAACAATGCCTGTGCATCAACCATTTGCTGGTCAACAACAGCAGGCAGTTGGTCAAAATGGCAATTTTCAAGAACAACTGGCAAACGAATTTGTTAACGATCTTAAACAACAGCTGAAAAACAAGACGGCGGCCCAAACTAACACACAACAAGAAAGCGGGGCTCTTAGTGATATTAATAGACAAATACGTGAAAATGCAGAAAAAAAAATTAGCGATATATATCAAGGAGAGCGACAAGCGGAAGAAGAAAGACAAAAAGAGTTTGAAAGACTTAAAGAAGAAAATGAAAAGTTCAGGAAGGAAAAAGATGAAGTAAATAAAAACCAAGAGATAGATAATAAAATAGAAGAAAGATACGGATCCAAAATGGAAGAAAAGGATATAGAAATTGCTGATCTACGAGACGAACTTGCTGATATGCAAGGGGCCAAAGAAATGCTGGAACAGCAAATTGATGAATTAGGAGGTATTAGCATGAAGGACATTCTCCTTGAAGAAGAGGAGTCAAGAAAACAACATTTAGAACAACTAAAAGAAATAGCTCACAAGCATAATGATGCGCTTTCCAGCGAAACGAACAAACTAACAAATCTTGAGGGTGAATTAAACAAAAAACAAGAATCTATTGGTATTATAAAAAAGATTTTGATGTTTTTTGGTGGATCAGAACCGAAAGATATTACTGAACTTAGAGAAAAAATCGAAAAAGCAAGAGAACAAATGAAAGATTTGCAACAAAATGTATCGGATAGCAACAAAGAGCTCCGTGAAAATGAAAAAGAGTATCTTAAGTTTATAAACAGAAAAATAACAACTATCAATAACTTGCATGAAAATCAGAGAAACGAAGCAGAACAGCGAGACAAAATGATGCAGGAAATTAAAAACAGCAAAGAAAATCAAAATGAAATAAAAAAAATGCTTAAAGATAGGAACGATTTGAATAGAGAGAGAAATACTAATTATATAGCACGACTGCGTCTGGATGAGCAGAAAAAAGACAATATGTACAAAAAAATTAACGAAAGCAAAATGTACGACAAGAAACAAAAAGATATTTGTTCAAATAGAGCTAAATATGGAACAAAATCTGTGCACAGGGATAATTCAATTGTGAAATAATTGATGTCAACAAATCAATGCGCGTTTTTCTCATCTTTACACCTAAACAAATCCTCCTCAAATCCCATGATGTCAGAGGTGCAAACATTGTCAACAAATGCAAAATATTTGCAGGCAATTTCGTATCGGCCACTCTTTTTTAACATATCTGTCAATGCATCACGCAGGCGGTGGAGGTATAGCACATCATTGGCGGCATAACCTTTTTGTGCGTCCGTCAATTCATCTGCACCCCAGTAGCTGCATTGTTGCTCTTTGCGGAGATCAACTTTCAAAATCTCACTGACGAGTGCCTTCAAACTGTGGCTGTCGGTATATGTCCTGGCAAAGCGTGAGGCAATTTTGGTGCAGAAAATGTTCTCAATTTTGTCAATATTTAAGTATTTACGCATGATGGCAACATCAAATCTGGCATAGTGGAAGATTTTTTGGCGATTTGGGTCGGTCAAAAAACGGCGCAAGTTCGGACAGCTGTAATCGTATTTGCTTGCTGGGAAGTGCACCAAATAGACCTCACCGCTTTCATCACAAATTTGCACAACGCAAAGACGATCGCGATCTCTGTAATGTAGTCCCATGGCCTCGGTGTCAATCGCGATTGAGCCCTCCAATTCCAACCCTTTTGGCAAGTCATTAACAAAATATTTCATAATAATCTGCTTACTAAAAATGTATTTGTTTTTTTAATATCAAGAAAAATTAGTATCTTTTCTTCTTGCAAATAAAAAAAAACATCTCACATTGAATATATGGCAAAGAAAAACAGAACATTGGTGTTATTGACAAACGAAGAAAGTGGATATTCTTATGTTCGCTGGGTTGATCCACGCAAAAACCAAACAAAATTAGCATTCAAGAAGTTTGATCCGTATTTGAGAAAACACGCACTATTCAAACAGAAAAAGTTGGTTAACAGTTAGATTGTGAAATTCGGTTTTTCAAAACTGTTTGTCATGTTGTTGTACTCATTTTGTATTGCAACGAATGTGGCAAATGGAGAAGGACTTGGCAACAAAATAGTGAGATATGCCAATAGTTTTATTGGCACCCCTTACGATAGAATTCCAATCGGGCTTTATGTTCAAAGCAGAAAACTCATAATTGATGACGAGATTGATTGCATGTATCTCGTGTTTAGGAGCATTCCACTTGCATTAGCAGATGGCGACAACAAAAAAGCTTTTGATATCGCCTGCGACAAGATGTTCCATGACAAATGCAAAACGGATAAGGACAGCCTTGTTACCAATTACGAAAACAGGTTTGATTACGGCGAAGACATGATTTACAGTGGAAAGTGGGGCAAGAGCATTTATAGTGACAATGAGATGTCTGTCATGGCAGGCTCGCGACATTACAAGCGGTTTCACTATATCAAAAGTCAAGATTTTATAAACAGCAAAAAGTTGCAACAGCGCGTGCAAAATGGAGATATTCTGTTTTTAGTAAAACATCCAGAATTGCGTTCGCCAAAAACGCATGCAGCGATAGGTCATCTTGGTATATTGGAAGTTGGACGAGACGGCGAAATTCATTTAATTCATGCAAGCGGAGTAAAACGTTATGATGTTCCGCAAGGCAAAGTCATAAAAGTCAAATTGACTGATTATTTGCAGGAGAAAAAAGCTAAGTGGGCCGGAATTTATATTACAAGAATAGGTGGATGATATTTTAAATTTTTCTCAAAAATAAAAAACTTGCTCTATTTTTCAACTCTTTCACGCAAGCCATTTTCAATTTCAAATTTACAATTAAATCTTCTGCAATAGGCTTCTTTGTTTCCACAATAATCAAGCCATTATCTGTCAGAATACCACTATTTACTATATTCGCCAGCGTGCGCTCGCAGAAATTGTTATCATATGGTGGATCAAAGAAAATTACATCAAGCTTGTCGTGAAATATTGGCAAATTTGGCAGAAATGCGCACTCTGCAAGGCCATTGAAACGTGTTTTTTGCAGGACATTTTTTACATTTTGCACTTTTTTTCTGTCGCTATCAACAAATATACAACTACCTGCGCCCATGGAAAGCATTTCAAAGCCAACAATGCCACTTCCACAGCAGAAATCGGCGCAGTTCAGATCATCAAAATTAACTCCGAGTTTGTTCGTGAGGACGTTGAAGAGCACACACCGATTGAATGATGTTGTAATTCTTGAGCCATCACCTTTGAAGCCATCGCTGATTTTCACTCCCTTGAAATCGCCGTGCTCAATTCTGATAGCAAATCCTGCCATAATTATTTTGAGGCATCTTCGTTTTCCTCATTACCAAAGAAGTCAGCGCTTACAGACAATGGAACCTCTTTGTCATCACTCTCGCTATTGCTGTTTTGCGCCACCGCAATTTTACTGTTTCCCTCCATATCTTCTTCATCAAATGAGAAGTCATTTGATACAAACGAGTGTTGCGATGTTGTTGTCTTGCCTTCAATGGCGTATTTTCTGATGACCGTCTCACGCAACTTTTCAATGTCAAGTTTGCCACTTTCAACTTCACGCAAGGCCAAAATGGCATACTTGTCGTTTGCATTAACCAAAGTTTGACTTCCGCAGTAAATCGCATGCGCTCTGTAAGCTGTCAAAACGACCAACTCAAAACGACTATCAACTTTATCCAAAGTCCTCTCAACGGTTACTCTTGCCATACACTTACTGCTATTTTATTGGAAATAATTGTCAAGTTTTATTTCACATCACTAATAATTTTCATTATATTACACCCATATTTCATATTAGTATCAGATTGATAAATCGCCTTGTCAACCTCATCTGCACGTTTATCGTAGCAAACCGCAATATGTTCGTCTGCACTGGCACCAGATCTATGCCCAAAACCGCTTTTCATGGCTAAAATACTACCTGTTCCTGGGCGCCCATCGTCAAGTTTGCTATCTAATTGAGATGACAACTTTGGATTTAAAACGCCGTTCCATGTGTTCATTTCATTGGCCCTGCTTCCACTGTTTGTATTAATATATGTGGCTTCTCTGTGGTAGAAATAAAATATAACATTGTGGTGGTCTATTTGTTTTTTGAAAGCATTATTCTCAATTTCGTGCGGCAAACTCGCATTGTAGTATTTATTTGAACCAGAAAAACCATAATTCAAATAGTGCGCCATGGTTTCACCAGATGCAAGCATTCTTTGAAAATCAAATCCAAGAAAGGCAAGACGGTGTTCTTTTCCAGTTGTTGCTTCAAAACTTGCACCGGTATTATTCAACCAGTGGCCTGACAAAAAAGAATTTGCATTTTCGTAATAACACGAATTCAGAGTTGATCCGTCATATGCACCTTCAAATAATCCACTTGCAATGGCTTGACGTTTAACTTGAGTTGGCATTCCGTGCCAGCTTTCAACCAATTTTGGATTTAAAACTGCTCCGTGCGATGTGCAACATTTGCAGCCAGTCCAGCCATTGCTTCCAACGATATTTCTGCTGATATAATAATTCTTAAAAGCAGAGTATTTCTCGCAAGCCTTTTCTGAAAGTGACCCCGGTACCACCCTATACGTATCATAAAACTGATGAAACGCTTTCTCATAGTAATCAAATTCAAAGATAATTCTTTGAATTTTAGCTCTATCTACTATCTGTCTTCCTACTAATAAAGATCCTACAAGAAGTGATAATATAAGAAGAACAATAGATAACTCTATAAGTGTAAAAGATTTTTTAAAAAGAGATGATAAAGAA